>JAAYEW010000010.1 GCA_012728555.1 Erysipelothrix sp. | reverse complement strand
ACTTCCAAGAGTTCATGGTAGTGCACTGTTTACACGTGGTCAAACACAAGTCCTTTCAGTAACAACACTAGGTGCTATGAATGAAGTTCAAATTATTGATGACTTATCAGATGATGAATCAAAACGCTTCATGCATCATTACAACTTCCCACCATATTCAGTTGGTGAAGTTGGAAGAATGGGTGGCGCAGGACGTCGTGAAATTGGACATGGTGCACTCGGTGAACGTGCTTTAGCTGCGGTTTTACCAACCTTTGAAGAGTTCCCGTACAGTATTCGTGTAGTAGCAGAAGTCCTTGAATCGAATGGTTCATCCTCGCAAGCAAGTATTTGTGCTGGATCGATGTCAATGATGGCAGCGGGAGTTCCTCTTAAGAATCCAGTATCTGGAATTGCTATGGGTCTTGTAACCTACGGAGATCACTATACAATTTTGAGTGATATTCAAGGTATGGAGGACCACTTTGGTGATATGGACTTCAAAGTTGCGGGAACAAAAGATGGAATTACTGCTTTACAAATGGACATTAAGATTGAGGGATTAAGTCGTGATATCTTAGAACAAGCATTGGCTCAAGCTAAAAAAGGTCGTGTCCACATCATGGAAAATATGATGGCAACGATTAGTGAACCACGTCAAGAAGTTGGTCAATATGCACCAAAAATTGAAAAGCTTCAAATCCATCCTGATCAAATACGTGAAGTCATTGGTACCGGTGGTAAAGTAATAAACGAAATTATTGCAGCATCCAACAATGTTAAAATTGATATAGACGATAATGGCTTAGTTGTTATTTATCATACTGACAGAGATGCAATTAACCATGCGAAAGCAATGATTGAAAATATCATTAGAAAAGCGAAAGTAGGCGAAATCTACGAAGGAAAAGTTGTTCGATTAGAAAACTTTGGCGCATTTGTAGAATTATTCCCAGGAACAGATGGGTTGTTACATGTCTCTAAAATTGCTTGGAAACGTGTAGATAAACCTTCAGATGTCGTATCCATTGGAGACACAATAAAGGTTATTGTTACCGAAATTGATGACCGTGGCCGAGTAAATATTTCAGCTCGTGATCTTCTAGAAAAGCCAGATGATTATGTTGAACCTGAAAGAAAACCGAGACCAACAAATCGAGATTCGAACACTCGTAAACCGCGAAACAATAACAGATAAAATATGGATGTGCTTGCACATCCTTTTTAGAAAGGCAGAAAAAATATGGAATATTTAGATAAGTTGAACTCAAAAAAAGATGAATTTATTAATGACTTAAGTGGGTTAATAGCGATACCTTCGTTAAGAGATGAAAAAACAATTCAAAAGAATGCTCCGTTTGGAAAAGAATGCCGAAATGCTCTAGACTATATGTTGAACCTTGCTAAAGAAGACGGATTTGCAGTGGATGATGTTGATGGGTATGCAGGAGTTATTTCTTATGGAGAAGGTGATGAAAGTGTTGCAATGCTTGGCCATTTAGATGTTGTTCCAGTAGATAATGAATGGAGTACAAATCCCTTTGAATTAGTTATAAAAGATGGAGTAGGATTTGGTAGAGGAATCTTGGATGACAAAGGCCCAACAATGGCTGCATACTATGCCTTAAAAATGCTTAAAGAATCAAAAGTTAACATAAACAAACGAATACAACTCATTTTAGGATGCGATGAAGAAAGTGGAATGGAATGTATGAAATACTATAAAGAAAATCGAACTGTTCCAACCTTAGGTTTCGTTCCTGATGCTGACTTTCCAGTAATTTACGGTGAAAAAGGTATCCTAAACTTCAATCTTACAGGTAACCCGCAAACACAAATTAAACGTTTGGTTGCTGGTTCCAGACCTAATGTTGTCATTGGATATGCAGAGGTTCTAATGGAAGGTCAAGCAAAAGTCGAACTCTTTGAGAGTTACTTGCGTTCTCACCATTTAGAAGGTCAATTTTTAGAAGAAAGTAATTTTACGACGTATTCAATTAAAGGCTTAAGTTTTCATGGTTCAATGCCACAAAAAGGAATCAATGCAGCTTTACATTTACTGCAGTTTGTATATGGTGCATACCAAGATGAATTTGCAGGAAAGCTAAGTTTGCTTCTTGGAAATCCCTATGGTAAAGGATTAAAAATTGATAACGATGGATCATACATGAGTGCATTAACAATGAACCTTGGAATCATTGCAATTACACCAGAACATACAAGTGTGACGATCGATGTTCGATATCCTAATGATATAACTTCAAAATTCATTGTTAATCAGGTAAAACAAGCGTTATTGGACAATGATGTCCGCCTAGAAATAAAAGATATTTCTGATTCAAAACCTTTATTTGTTGATCCTCAAAGTGAATTAGTAACAACCTGTATGGATGTTTATCGTGAGGTATCAAACGATACATTTTCACCAGCAAAAACGATGGGTGGTGGAACTTATGCTAGAGTATTCGAAAACATGGTGGCTTATGGTCCTGAATTTCCAACGCGTGAAAAGAACGAAAATGTTGGTGGACCTCACGAAAAAAATGAAGGATTTTTGATCGATGATTTGTTACTTGCTAGTTCTATCTATGCAAAGGTTTTAGAAAAGTTGGTTAAATAATGCGAATTAGAAATAAAGAATGGCACAAAACAATTTTCGACGATGCAAAAGATAAGCTTGTTGTGGATCCAAAAGAGTATAAGGGAAGATGGCATAGTATCTTAAAATGTGACACATTGCATGTAGAAATTGGAGCTGGAAAAGGTGATTATTGGATAAAAATGAGTCAACTATATCCCAAACAAGGCTTTGTTGCCATTGAAAAAGAGAAGAAAGTTGCCGCGATTGCTTTAAAGAAATCATTAGAGTTTGATTTACCTCACAGCAAGTTTGTGACTGAAGACGCTGTTAATCTCGATGAATGGTTTGAAAATGGAGAAATTGATATACTTCATTTAAATTTTTCAGATCCTTGGCCAAAGAAGTCTCACAATAAACGTCGATTAACAACGCGCGAATTTATTAATACATATTATCGTTTACTCAGCGATACAGGGGAACTTCAGATCAAGAGTGATAACCGCGATTTCTTCGAGTTTTCAGTAGTTCATTTGAGTCAAAATGGCTTTAATTGTCATGAAATTTCTTTAGATTATCGGTCAATTGATCATGATGAAGATGTCATCACTGAATATGAACAACGTTTTATTGAGCTCAATCAACCAATTTTTCGGAGCTGTTGGAAGAAAAGATAGTTGTTTCTTCTCAAATGAATGCATGTTTGTGGTAGAATTAAATTAATTAGATGAGAAGGGAAGATAATATGTTTGAAAAATTGAAAAAACTGATATTTGATGAATCCGGTGAGTTAGAACCTGAAAATTTATCAAATAATCCTTCTAGGCATGCTGAAGATTCTCTGGAACAAAATAAAAACCTAATTAAAGCAAAACCAATTGTTAAAGACAGTGTCGAAGTATCTGAACCAATTTCAAAAGAAAATATTTTGCGTCGCATAGATGTTACTCAAGAATTGCCAAAAGTAGATAAAGAAGTTGAAGTTACAAAAAAAGTACAACCAAAAAGTCAGTCTGATATTAAAAAGCCTGTAAAAACAACTCATTACTATAATCCTAGACCAGTAATCAGCCCAATGTTTGGAATAACTACTAAAGAGAAACAAAGAACCGAAAAACCGCAACGAATAATTACTCCGATAGTTAAATTGGAAGAGGAAACAATTATTTCTCCGATTTATGGGGTGTTGGAAGAAGATACCGCAGAATTAAAAATTATAAATAATAATAAGAAAAAAATTATTAAAAAGTCTAAACAAAATGATCAAGTCAACATGACTCTTGAAGAAATGTTGAATTTGGATCAACAAAATGAGTTGGAATTTTCTTTATTCGATGTTCCGGTTGATAAATCAGAATTTCAAAGTAGAGAGAACTCTGTTCTTGATAGGAATCTTAAAAAATGAAAATCCATTTTATAGGTATCAAGGGATCCGGAATGAGTTCCCTAGCTTTAATATGTAAATCATTGGGATATGAAGTCACGGGAAGCGATGTAGATTTGTTCATCTTTACTCAAAAAGAATTAGAAGAACACGAAATCCCTATTTATAGTTTTGATGCAAAAAACATAAAGGATAACATGAATGTTGTTATCGGAAATGCATTTGATGCATCAAATCTAGAAGTAAAAGAAGCGCTTGCTAACAAGACAGTAGATGCAGTCTATTACTATGAGTTTTTGGGTCGACTAATTGATCAATATGAGAGTATTTCAGTTGCTGGTACACATGGTAAAACAACTTCAACTTCGATGATCAAGAGCCTCTTAGTTCCTTACAAAGAAACTGGCTACTTAATTGGAGATGGGACTGGAGTTCTGTTGAAAAATTCCGAGTTATTTGTTGTCGAGTCGTGCGAATTTCAAGATCACTTCTTAAACTACCATCCGGACTATGCTCTTATTACTAATATCGATTTAGATCATGTTGACTATTTTAAATCGTTAGAACAATATATTCAAAGCTTTCAAACCTTTGTTAATCAAGTGAAGAATGGTGTAGTACTCTTTGGCGATGATAACAATGTTAGAAAATTGAGTACACACGAACTTAAAGTATTGTATTATGGATTAAGTTATGAAAATGATATTTATCCAAAAAATTTGGAAGAGGTCAATCATCAAAGTCACTTCAATTTAATCGTTTGTGGTGAAGATTGGGGAACAGTTACTGTTGATTTTATTGCTAGACACAATTTATGCAATTTGTTAGGAAGTATCGGAATTGCTCATTTGGTAGGAGTACCAAGGAAGATGATTCTTGAACACATTTCTGACTTTAAAGGAACTCATCGACGTTTTAATGTAGAGGATTTTGGTGAACGTGTTTACATTGATGATTATGCTCACCATCCAACAGAAATTCGTGTGACAATTGAAGCCTGTCGTCTGCGGTTTGATAACAAACGAGTTGTTATTGTATATAAACCAGATCGAGTGTCACGGACACAGTACTTTGAAAAAGAATTTAGAGAAGCGTTGTTAACTGCTGATGCAGCATATGTAATTGATTTTCCACCAACTGCTTTTAAAGAAGATCCTAGTTACTCAATGGATAAATTTCTTAAAGGATTAGGAGAAGAAGTAATTTACTTAAGCGACGATCTTAATGGAGTATCAAAATTAGCTGAAAATGGAGATGCAATTTATCTATTTGTTAGCACAAAAGATGTATATAAGTACAAAGATAAGTTAAAAGAATTTTTTAAAGATTTGTAAAAAGACTTTCAATTGTTATTGTTAACGCTAACATAACTATTGAAAGTTTTTTCATAAATGGTTATACTATTAGCGTAAAGGAGATGTTTTATGGAGAATATATCAGAATTTTTTAATCAATTACTCCCTATACTAGGGGCAATAGTATTATTAGTGTTAGCAGTTGTTTTTTATCAAGTTGTTCGACTATTAGCAGAGCTTGTTATTACCGTTAAGAAAGTTAACATAACTGTAGATGATGTAAATAATAAGCTTGTTGCACTGGATGCACCGGTCCAGACAGTTAAAAATATTTCTACATCAGTTGATAGTGGTTTTAAAGCTGGTGGGCATGCAGTTAGCAGCGTTGTAGGTAAGACAAAAGGAACTGTTCAAGGTATTCGTTCAGCTGTACAATCGATATTAAAAAAGGAAAAAGAGTAGCATGGATATTAAGAAGAAGTTAGTTTCGACCTTCGAAACAATTCAGTTTGAAAGTGAAATGTTAGTGAGTTCTTTAGCGACCAAAATTCAGGAAGAACAGGGATCTTCCAAACAATTAGTTGAGTTAAAAAAAGAAGTGATGGTCAGATTATCAAAAAGACTGAAGCACATTCAATCTGAACTATTAAATTTTCATAGTACTGATGATATTGATCTTTATTTAGATGCTGTTTCTTTAGAAAACAAGGATTTTGTTAAGGCAGTAAAAGCAAAAATTAAAGAAGCTGAAGAAGGTAATGATATTATGGACTATGTTTTTCACTTGAAAGAAGAAAATGGTGACTTATTTCATCGCCTCTCTCAAAAAGCTAAACCAGCCATTGAGAATTTTGCTGAAAATGAAACAGTTCAAGAATTAAGTGATAAAGCTAAAGAGTTTATTGAAGACAAAAAACCTCAGATTGAAAAAATTCAAAGTAAAGTTAACGAAATAGTTGTGAGTATTAAAGAGAGAGTAGGGAAGTAGATGAAACGTGTAACAATTTATGATGTTGCTCGAGAGGCAAATGTGTCTTTGGCAACTGTTTCTCGTGTTATTAATGGAGTTAATGTAGTTCGTAAAGATACTCGTGATCGAGTAGAGAGTGCGATTGAAATGTTAGGTTATAAACCAAATGCGATTGCACAAGGACTAGCTTTACAAAAAACAACAACAATTGGTTTAATTATTCCAGAGGCTAGTTTTATTTTTACAGGAAACATTATTAACGGGTTAATGGATGTTGCTAGAATATATAAATATAACATTATGTTGCATACCACAACTGAAACAATTTCGGATATAAAAGATGTTGTTGAAACAATCATTAAAAGTCGTGTGGATGGGGTTATTATTTATAATGATCAGCTAGATGACTCGGTTGTGGCTGAGTTGCAAAAATATGATGTTCCAATTGTTGTTATGAATAACAAACTTACTCATAAACATATCGCTTCAGTATATGTCGATATTGAAGAAGCTGTCTATGAAAGAGTGAGTGAGTATTTGAAAAATGGACTTGATAAAGTCGCAATTATTGAAGATAGAAAAAATACGACAGCTTGTAAACAAATGATTGATGGTGCTAATCGAGCTTACAAAGCATTTGGTAAAGAATTTGATGGTTATTTACAAATACCACATGAATTCCATACGTCATATGCCTTTTTAAAGGATCATTTAGCTACTACTAAATATGACTTAGTAATGGCTTATCGCGATTCACAAGCGATTTCTACGATAAATGCAGCGAAAGAAAATAACATCAAAGTCCCTGATGACTTAGAAATTATTTGTGTAATTGATACAAAATATAACTCAATGGTCCGCCCACAAATCTCTTCATTTTCGATTCCTTCTTATGACTTAGGCGCAGTAGCTATGAGAGTACTTACAAAGATGTTAAAGAATGATCATTTTGAAAATCAGATTGAATTGTCATACTTATATACACCACGTCAATCGACTAAATAATTGACAGAGTGTTTGTTGTTTACTATAATACAAGTGCGTTGAAAAGAAGAGAATAGGCTGTCTGGTTTAGAGACATTGTGGTAGGTGAAAACAATGACAGATACTTATTTATACACCTTGGAGCTTCTTGAAAGAGCGGGTGGATCCGATATCGTCTATTAAGTGTATGAACTATTCATAAACTAAGGTGGTACCACGTAATTAAGCGTCCTTAGAGGCGCTTTTTATTATGTATAGGAAAGGAAAGGTAAGAAAATGAACTTTATTGAAGAACTTAAATGGAGAAACTTATTTAAAGATGTGGTTGAAGAAAATCAGTTAGAAGAAAGAATGAAAGAGCCTATGACTGTTTATTGTGGATTTGATCCAACAGCGGATTCATTACATATAGGCCATTTGCAACAAATTCTGTTATTAAAACGTTGGCAACAAGAAGGACATCATCCAATTGCATTAGTTGGAGGAGGAACAGGTATGATTGGAGATCCTCGACCTACAACTGAAAGACAATTACAATCACTTGAACAAGTTCAGACAAACGCAAAATGTATTCAAAAACAAATCGAACTTGTCTTAGAAACTGAAAATAACAATAATGTTACTGTTGTTAATAACTATGAATGGTTATCAAAAATGACGTTGTTAGAGTTTCTACGCGACTATGGTAAATACTTTAATATTAATACGATGATTGCCAAAGATACAATTGCCTCCAGATTAGATACTGGAATCTCTTTTACTGAATTTACATATACGATTCTTCAAGCGATAGATTGGTTAATGCTGTTTGAAAAATATAACTGTGAAGTCCAAATTGGTGGTAGCGATCAGTGGGGAAATCTTTTATCAGGAGTAGATTTGATTCGTAAGGTAAAAGCAAAATCAGTGTTTGGAGTTACATCTCCCTTAATCACAAAATCTGATGGTTCTAAGTTTGGTAAATCTGAAGGAAAAAATGTCTGGCTAGATAGTACAAAAACAGATTCTTATACTTTTTATCAGTTTTGGATAAATGTCGCAGATGACGACGTGATTGACTTTACTAAACGGTTATCAATGAAACCAGTGGAAGAAATAATGGAGATTGAAAAAATTCATTTTGAAGCTCCAGAAAAACGATATGCTCAAAAAGAACTCGCGAAAGAGTTAACGCTACTAGTATTTAAATCCGATGGGCTAGAATCAGCGATGCGCATCTCTGATGCTTTATTCAATGGTGACGTCCTTTCTCTTAATGCTAATCAACTACGTCAAGTCTTTCAAGATGCTAGAAGCATCGTTTTATCAGAAGATAAAAACTTGATTGATACTTTAGTCGAAAACCAACTCATAAAGAGTAAGCGAGAAGTTCGCCAATTAATTCAGCAAGGTTCTCTTCAATTAAATGGCAAAGTTGTTACTGATTTTGAAACAATGATTACTAAAGAGAATGCTGTTGAAAATAAAATTAGTATAATAAAAAAAGGAAAAAAGAGTTATTATATTATCGATCACGAAGCGATAGGATGATTTGTTGATCTGAAGTTTAAAAAAAGTTGTACTTAGAAGATACGGATAACGATCTACGAGCAGTACAACTTTTTACTTTTAATTCTTGTTATTTGTTATAATCAAATAAACACCGATAATCATAAGTACTACTGGAAAGGTGAAAAACTCTTTCAGATATGTACCAAATCCAGGTAGTTTATCAGATAAAAAGAGCAATAATCCGAGTAGAAATACAATCAATCCTGTTCTTTGTCTTGATGTCATAGAAACCCTCCAAAATTATTATATCACAAATAGAAAGATCAACATGAAAAAAGTAAGAATCGACAAATTATTGAGTGACTATCAATTTGGTTCAAGAAACGATATTAAGCAAATGATAAAAGAGCATCGTATTTTCCATAACCATATGCTAGTTATGAATGCTCAACAAAAGGTTGAGTATGAATCAACAATTACAGTTGATGATATTGATTACAGATTTTCTGAACATGTTTACCTTATGTTAAATAAACCAAAAGGGTATGAGTGTTCTCATGACTCACAACACCCAACGGTTTATGATCTGATTCCACTACCTTATCCTAAATCACTGTTTACGGTTGGTAGACTAGATATCGATACAACTGGTCTCTTGCTTTTGAGTACCGATGGGGATTGGGCACATAGAATAACAGCTAAAAAAAACCAGAGTACTAAGACCTATCTAGTAACTTTAAACGAGTTGGTTGATGAAAGAATCAATAGATTAAATCAACCAATCATATTAGAACCAGAAGGAAAAGTACTTGCGAAAGAAATTAATGTTATCAATGAATATCAAATTTTACTTAGCATTACAGATGGCAAATATCATCAAGTCAAACGAATGATGCATGCTACGGGTTATGAAGTGATTGACTTGTCGCGTGTTAAAATTGGATCGCTTGCTCTTGATGAACATCTAGATTATGGAAGGATGCGAAATCTTACTAGCGAAGAAAAGAATCTCGTTTTCGATATTATTGAATGAAATTGAGTATTCTATTGCTTTTAAAATTGTCACAATTAATAAAATGTCATCAACCTGTAATGTAATGTTGATGACATTCGTTTGATTTTGACAAAATTGTCTAGATAGGTTTTATTAGTATGGATTTAAATCCATTTCACTTTTGATTCAGTTTTGTTTTTAATTCTTTCAATGTTTGTACGATGACGATAAACAATAAATAGTGACACGATTAGTAATGCAACTGTAATAAAGTAATTATTGTTAACAAAGAATACCGATAAAACAGAAGCAGCATTCGTAGCAACCATCGATGAAAGAGATACATATTTAGTAAAATACAAACAAATAATCCAAATACCAAGTCCGATTAGAAACAGCCATGGGGATTTGATTACAAAAGTACAAACTCCAAGTAAGAATCCAAAATAAGTTGAAACAGATTTACCGCCTTTAAAATTAGCAAAAACTGGAAAGGCATGTCCAATACTAGCAGCAAAACCTGCTAACAAGATGACATTGGTGTTTGTTTTTAAAAGCCAGAAAATTAACATTGCGATAAATCCCTTTAATACATCCAAAACAGTAACGCTGAGTCCAGCTGTTTTGCCTAGGACTCGACCAGCATTAGTTCCCCCAAGGTTACCAGAACCATAATTTCTAATGTCTTTTTTATAAAAAACTTTTCCTATAACTAAAGCAAAAGGAACACTTCCAAATAAATAACCGCATAGAGCAGCAAACAAATACCAAATATTTTCCATAATTACACCTCTCTTCAAGTCTATCATAAAATTAAAGTTTGTAATACTATGTTGTCTTTAAATTTTGTGAATAATCTTGTATAATATGCAAGAGAAAGAGGTGTAATTTGGTACAAAAACATTACGACGGATCCTCAATTCAAGTTTTAGAGGGATTACAAGCAGTAAGAAAACGACCAGGTATGTATATTGGTTCAACAGATATACGAGGCCTTCATCATCTTATCTGGGAAATATTAGATAATGCTATTGACGAATCGCTCAATGGTTATGGAAAAAATATTTATATTACAATTGAAAAAGATAATACAATAGAAATCATTGACACAGGGAGAGGAGTTCCTGTCGATGAACACAAATCAGGAAAAAGCGCTGTAGAAGTTATTTACACTATTCTTCATGCAGGAGGAAAGTTTGATACAGATTCTGGTTATAAAACAGCTGGAGGACTTCATGGTGTTGGGGCATCTGTAGTCAATGCTCTTAGTGAGTATTTAGAAGTCACTTCTTTTAAGGACGGTTATGAATATAAAATCCGTTTTGAAAACGGAGGAGCACGAGTTGGGCAATTGGAAAAAGTTGGTCCGACTAATAAGACAGGGACAAAAGTCCGGTTTATTGCTGATCAATCGATTTTTGAGTCGTTGAATTATAACTATCAAACCATTAAGGCACGGGTTCAAGAATCTGCGTTTCTTTTAGAAGGAATTTCATTTCATTTAAAAGATTTGAGAAATGATAAACACGAAACCTTTGTTTATCATGAAGGAATTAAAAGTTTTATATCTTTCTTATGTGAAGATCATACTACTATTGGAAAACCAATGATTTTTAGAGGTTCTAGTCAATCGATTGGGGTTGATGTCGCTTTACAATATACCGATGATTACTCAGAAAACACTTATTCGTACGTAAACTTAGTAAGAACTAAAGATGGTGGAACACACGAAGTAGGGTTAAAAACAGCTATTACTAAGTGCATTAATGACTTTGCTAGAAAAACAGGTTTTTTAAAGGAAAAAGATAAAAATTTTGAAGGAAGCGATGTTCGAGAAGGACTAACGATGTTAGTTTCCTTGTCGATTCCTGAAAACTTGTTGGAATTTGAGGGGCAAACCAAATCTAAGCTCGGATCACCACTTGCTAGAAGTGCTGTTGATAGTCTTGTTAGCGAAAAGCTAGCTTATTATTTAGAAGAGAATCGAGAGTTTGGGATGACTCTTGTTAAGAAAATACAAAGGGCTGCTAGTGCTCGTGATGCTGCAAGAAAAGCTAGGGAACAAGCACGACAAGGGAAAAAAGGGAAAAAGCTCGAATTTGAACTATCAGGAAAACTATCAAATGCACAAACAAAAAATCCTAAAATCAACGAATTATATTTAGTAGAGGGTGATTCAGCGGGTGGAAGCGCTAAAGGCGGAAGAGATTCCAAATTCCAAGCAATATTACCACTTCGAGGTAAAGTGCTCAATGTTGAGAAAGAAAGTTTGGAAACAGTATATAAAAACGTAGAATTAAATACTATTATTCATTGTATTGGTGCAGGAGTAGGCCTTGAGTTTGATATTAATGATGCAAATTATGATAAAGTCATTATTATGACCGATGCGGATGTTGATGGTTCCCATATACAATTGCTTTTATTAACTTTTTTCTATCGTTTTATGAGACCTCTTATTGAAGAAGGAAGAGTGTATTTGGCACAACCACCTTTGTATAAAATTCAAAACAAACAAGAGAGTCATTATGTTTATAGTGATGAAAAATTGCAAGAGTATCGCGAAACAATGAAATCATACGAAATTACTCGTTATAAAGGACTTGGTGAAATGAATGCTTCTCAATTATGGGAAACAACGATGAATCCAGAAACAAGAACACTTTTAAAAGTTACTATTGATGATGCTCATCAAATTTCAAGAACAATTTCTCTTTTAATGGGTAAAGATGCAGAACCTAGAAAGGAATGGATTGGCGAAAATGTCGATTTTGATGGTATAGGAAATGACTAAGAAAAAATCAACTATTAGACAAGAACCATCAATCATAGACATTTCTTTGAACCAAATGATGGAAGATCGATATTCAAGATATTCAAAATACATTCTTCAAGATCGAGCAATTCCTGATATTCGTGACGGTTTAAAACCTGTTCAAAGAAGAATTCTTTTTAGTATGTATGAAGATGGAAATTTATCATCGAAACCTACTCGAAAATCAGCAAAAACTGTAGGTAGTGTTATGGGTAACTATCATCCACATGGCGATTCAAGTATTTATGAAGCAATGGTAAATATGAGTCAATGGTGGAAAATGGGTACACCTTTAATTGAAATGCAAGGCAACAATGGATCTATTGATGGTGATAGTGCAGCTGCAATGCGATATACAGAAACCCGCTTAAGTAAGGTTGCGGAATCATTGTTACAAGAGATTAATGAGAATACAGTTGACTTTAAACTCAACTATGATGATTCGCTAAAAGAACCGATGGTTCTTCCAGCTAAATTCTGTAACCTTTTAGTAAATGGTGGGGAAGGGATTGCAACAGGCTATGCGACCAAAATTCCACCGTTCAACTTTACTGAAGTAATGAATGCTAGCATATACCGTTTAATTAATCCAACGTGTACAGATGAAGAAATCTTTGAATTAGTTTTAGCTCCAGATTTTCCTACCGGGGGCATTATTGAAGGAAAAGATGAAGTTCGCAAAGTATTGTCAACTGGAAGTGGAAGCTTTGTTGTTCGATCTAAAGTAGAGATTGACTATCAAAAAAAGATAACGCAGTTAGTGGTCACCGAAATTTGTTATGGTGTTAAAAAAGAAGAAATGGTTAAGAAAATTGCGGATGTCAGAAATAAACTTAATTTAGACGATATACTTGAGATTCGTGATGAATCGGATCATCGAGGAATTCGAGTAGTTATTGACATAAAAAAAGAAGCGGATGCACAAACAATCCTTAATATTTTATATAAGGAAACTCAATTACAAATTAGCTATTCAGCAAATATGACTGTTATAAAAGACAGAAGACCTCAACAAGTTGGAATTATTGCTATTCTAGATAGTTTCTTAGAGTTTCGAAAAGAAGTGGTAACAAGACGAACTCAGTATCGGTATGACAAAATATCAGATCGTTTACATATTTTGGAAGGTTTAATGAAGGCTATATCATTACTTGATGAAGTCATTCAAATTATTCGCTCTTCAAAAAATAAACGAGATTCAAAAGATAATCTTATCGACGAATTTAATTTTTCGGAAGCACAAGCCGAATCGATTGTGACACTTCAACTCTATCGATTATCAAATACCGATATAGTTGAACTTAAAGAAGAGTTTGCTGGGTTATTGAATGACCTTGAATTTCTTAAATCGATGCTAAGTGAACCATCTATTCTAAATAACGAAATTGTTAAAGAGTTCAAAGAAATGATAAAGCTTTATGATCAACCACGAATAACCGAGCTTAAACAAGAAGTAAAAGAGATAGTTATAAATCGCGAAGCATTAATTAATGATGAACAGGTTTTTGTGACACTTTCAAAACATGGATATGTAAAAAAAGTATCACTTCGTTCTTTTGCCGCAAGTGATCAAAAAATGACAACAATTAAAGAAGATGATGAGCTAGTTGGACAAATCGAAACATCAACACTTCATGATTTATTGGTGTTTACTCGAAAAGGAAATTATTTTCAACACAAAGTAAACGACTTACCTGATTTTAAGTGGAAAGATGTTGGAAGTCATTTCAGTGCATTTGTTAGTAATGAATCCAATGATCATATTGTATCTGGGTTTGTATTAGATAATTTTATGACAGAAGCTGAAATTCTGTTAGTCACAAAATTAGGTAAGGTTAAGAAAGTTTCGGTAGACAAGTTTCAAGTACAACGGACAAATCGTTCATATAAAGCTATGAATCTTGAGAAACAAGATGAAATTGTCGCAGCATTGCTAATACAGAATACTCAAGCAGAAGTCTTACTTTTAACAAAAAATGGGTACTGTGTTCGTTATTCACATGAGCTAATATCGAGTCAAGGACTTAATGCTTCAGGTGTCAAAGCGATTAATCTTCAACAGGATGATGTCATTGTTGATGCTAGCATTTATACAAATCAAAGTGACTTGGTGTTCTTATGTGAAGATGGTCAAATGAAGCGTCTAAAAGAAAACGAAGTCAGTGTCACAGGGCGTCCAACACGTGGTAATTTAATTGCTAAACGGATTAAGACGAATCCAAATTTACTTAAGGAAATGATGGTTGCAAATTTATACGACCTTATTCCACTGTATTCACAAGACCCTCTATCATTGATGGTGAAAGATGTAAAATTAATGGGTCCATTACAGACATTTTCAAAAACTTTGGAACCAGCTTCTTATCTACTTAGAGGAATCAACGTTATTCCAAATATCCGTTTTGAAAAAAAAGAAACTCAGAACGAACATTTCGAACAAGTTTCCTTTAGCTTAGATGATTGAGAGAAGTTCTTCTATGTTCTTCACTTGGCGAATTGAATATTTTTGAGCTTTCTCGTTTGATTTCTTATATGTTTCTACGTAGACATTATTCATATTCGCCAAATAGGACGCTAGAACACCATTGACAGAAGAATCAATTGCTAGCACTTGGTGAGGATTTACCCGCATCTTTTTAGCAACTTTACTGTATATATCTTTTTCAGGTTTACCCTCGAAAATTTCATTTCCACTAACGAGTGCATCATGCTTCATTTGGAACGGCAATTTCTCAATCAATTTGCAGGATAGTGAGCTATTGAGGGTAGAGACTAAGCCATATTTAATGTCCTTTTGATGAAGCGTATCAATTAGTGATTCAATTGAAGGATTGAGTAAAGTAGCTACTTGATTGGTGTCAATTAAATGTTCTAGCGATTTTTCAAATGCTAAAGTCATCTCATCCTTAAGTGGTTCAAATTGGTTATAATGAATATAAGAACGATGTCGATTTTGATAGCCTCCATCAACATACAGTTCAAAGAAATATGGTTCCGGTTTTAAGTTATTAGCTTCAAGAATAGATGTGAATGTTTTTTCTAAATGGCTATATGT
>JAAYEW010000120.1 GCA_012728555.1 Erysipelothrix sp. | reverse complement strand
CTCATCATCCACAATCACTTGGTTATCCTTCAGTGTCAAGGGCTCATCCGTCTTTGGCTTCAGAAAACTATTATCCTCAATTCCAAAGAAATAGACATCCAAGCGAGACATTAAAACATCCACTGCATCTGGATTACTAATCACCGCAGGAAACAAACCAAGCTTTGACTTCTCACCCTTCACACTCACATTATCAAAATCCTCTTGAACCATATACGACATCATCAAATTATCATTGGCATCAAGGGTTAAAACAACCTCATCAGAATCCCATTGATTGATCACATTCGTATACGAAGAAGCCAACCCATTCGCAAGAGAGGTCAAGAAATACACCAAATAACTAATCAGGACAATGACCGTAATGATTAAAGCAAACTTCATTTTTGAGTATTTTAACTCTTTAAATGCTAAAAACATACCGCATCCCCCCTATTGGTTATTCTTCTTCAGCAGCCAATCAATATCCGCTGCAATTTTATTTGGCTTAGTTCTAGGAGAGTAGCGCTTAATCACTCGCCCTTGTTGGTCCACTAAAAACTTCGTAAAATTCCATTTAATCCGTCGATTAAACAACCCCTTTTCATGGCGCTTTAAATAGGTAAATAAAATCGACTCATCCTCACCATTCACATTAATCTTTTGAAAACGCGGAAAAGTGGTCTCAAAGGTCTCCACACAAAACCGATGAATGTCCTCAATTGAGTCCGGTGCATCTTTTCCAAACTGATTGCACGGAAAATCCAACACCTCAAAACCCCTGTCATGAAACTTATCATAGAGCGCTTGAAGTTGTTCATACTGTGGCGTAAAGAAACACTCCGTTGCCGTGTTGACAATTAACAAAACTTTTCCTTGATACTCTTGTAGCTGAACTACCTTGTTGTTAATGTCCTCTACTTTAATCTGATACAAACTCATCCCTAACCTCCTTTATTTTTATTAAAAACTGAATAACTAATCGATATAATACCACACACCCTTATAAACACATCCGAAAATGCTCACAAAACCGGAAAAAACCTTCAACAGAAGGTTCAAACAGTCCTATCCAGCAAGTAACTTAACAATCCGTTACCTCAAAACTCACCAACGCTGTTCACTATCGTTTGTTCGGTGACGATCAAATTTTAGAAACCGGGTCCCCTGAAAGGTCAATTTTCCACGATCTTTTTCCACCATCAATCCATAGTCACTCGGATTCACCACAAACTCAACCCGATCCCCACTCTCCACTTCAAAAGTCACATAGTACGTCGACGAACTGGAATGAACAGCCGTAGCAGAGTTGTTGGGATGATGATGCGAACGCGATACACTCATTCGTTTACTCACCACCAACGCGTCAACACTCAATTGTGGGGACTTGTTATTTGAACTCCAGGTCCGAAAACTTCGAAACAGAGCAACCACAAACACCACTAAAAAAAGCACAAACACAAATGAAAACATCAGACTCATCACATCAAAACGAAACCAAAAATCTCCCATAGTAACCTCCTCAATTATTTACAAACACAACAAGCTCTAATAAACCCACTGACCTATTCTTCTTTGGACACAATCTGATTCTTTCCCTGGCGCTTTGCCACATACAACAATTTATCCGCTTGTTGAATAAACTCTTTCATCGATTGGTTATTGTATTGGCTCACACCACCACTCACACTCAACCGCACACCACTCTTAAACACAGTCGCTTCCAACTTTTGACGAATCCGATCACAAATCTTGGCAGCATTGGTTAAGTCCGTATCCGCAAACAAAATCAAAAACTCATCCCCACCATATCGTCCAACCAGAGCTGTATCCCGAATGCTTTGTTTCATCACTGTCGCAACTTGACGCAAGACATCATCTCCAACTAAATGACCCTTGGTATCATTGATTTGTTTATAGTTATCAATGTCCAAAACCGCAATCGACAAGACTTGCTTCTTTGCCTTAGCCACTTGCATGCTCTTTTTTAAAGTCTCAACAAGCATCCGATGATTCGCCACTTGGGTCAAATCATCGATTCTAGATATGTTGATCAGCTCCAGTTCCATCCGTTTCTTTTCACTCACATCAAACACAATCCCTGCCATAAAAAGAGGCCGATGATCCTTGTCCCATTTCGTAATTTTTCCTCGATCATAAAACCAGCGAACCTGGCCATCCACCCCAAAAAGGCGATACTCTACTTCATAGACATCGCTTTTACCCTCTAAGTGATCCATCATTGCCTGCATCGTCTTATCATAATCCTCAGGATGAAGTTTATCGGTAAAAAATTGATAGGGAACATGATTCACCACCTCATCTCGCGAATAGCCCAATGCCATCATTTTAAGCGGATTAAACGTCACATGATTGGTAGGAATATCCCAATACCAGTGGCCAAAATTGCTTGTCCAAGCATAATCCAGCGTTTCTTCTTGTTCCTGTTCCAGCAACAGTTGTTCCACCAAACGTTCCAATCGCTGAATTCTCTTTAGCAGTTCTTCATGACTTGGCACTGTATTATCCATTGCTAGTTCCTCTGTTCTTGTTGTTTTTAAAAAATTCAAGTGCTGTGGACTCATCCATCGGTCGACCGACATAATATCCTTGAACTTTGTCACAGTCATATTCAATTAAATAGCGCATTTGGGTTTCATCTTCAACACCTTCTGCAATGACAACGTGACCCATACGGTGAGCCATCGCAATAATATCTCTAGTAATGCTTCTGTTTGGATCTGTGGTAGACAATCGATCGATAAAAACTCGATCAATCTTCAAACAATTGACATTGAGTTCCTTCTCTCTTGCTAAGGAGGAATAGCCCGTACCAAAATCATCAATCGCAATCTGGATACCTATATCACGCAGTTCTTTAATAATGCTATTGATTTGGCGATAATCGGTACTGAAAATGGACTCCGTAATTTCTAAACCAATATTGGCTGGATTCACTTTCATCTCATTGATAATTGACAAAAGATCTGTCGTAAAACCTGGAGCAAACAATTGAATCGCAGAAATATTAATAGAAATTCGTACAGTCTTTTCGCCAAGTGCTACCATTTGGTTCAAAAAGTGAAACGCTTTGCGGATGATTTTTTTACCAATTGGAATAATCCGTTTGGTTTCCTCAGCCAATGGAATAAACTCCAAAGGAGAAACCGTCCCCAAAGTCTCACTGACAAGACGCGATAACGCTTCAAATCCTGTAATGCTCTGTGATTTCAAATCATAAATTGGCTGAAAGTGAAGCACCAACATATCATCATGGTTATTGGTAGTCGCTAAATTGGATAACTCCAATAGAATTTCACGTTCGCGATTTACTTGTTGATCCAACTGTTCATCATAGAAACAAACCCCAAAAGACCCCTCAAAGGTTTTAATCGCTTGTTCTGAGGCAATCAAAGCAGCTCTGGTCAGCTCCTCAATCGACATGTGTTGATTCTGGTGGATTTGAACAACCCCAATTCCTCCACCAATTTGATCGACCATGTGCTCCTTTTCAATTCTTTTTGCTATTTCTTTTGTAAACTCACTCAACTTTTCGTCATCCTGATAGTCGCTCATATAAAAGGCAAAACGATTCGGAAACGTCATGTACAGCTGACACGTGTCAGTGATAAAATGACTCAAGGTTTCTGAGATATACTTAATCAACCGTTGGGTGTAACTGAACCCATAATTTAAGGTTAAGGGATTCAGTGTACTAATGTTGACACTAATTAAGGCGCGCTTGGTATTAAGCTGTTTCACAGCATCTCTTTGCAATTGTGTTTCCAGCGATTCACGATTCAGTAAACCCGTCCAACGATCGTGTTGATAAACAAATTGAAGATTTCTTTCAACTTCCTTTTGACCCGAAATATCTAAGATAATCCCTTCTAACGCCACGACTTCATCGTTATCACCATAGACACCATGACCCACTTCTAAGACCCATTTTCTTTGACCACTCGCGGTGACAATTTCATATTCAAACTTAAAGAACTCGCGATTAGCTAGTACCCGCTCCCATTCGTTCCACAAGGATTCTCGATATTCCACCGCAATGATGTCATTAAACGACACCGTTTGATTACTTAATAAGTCCTCTGCTTTGTACCCTGTTAACTCCAAGCAACGATCCGATACAAATTGCATCGTCCACTCGGAATCAAAATGACACCGATACGCCAATCCTGGTAAGTTTTGTAGCAACAGCGTTTTACTTCTCTCACTTTCCAAAAAATTTTCTTCCATCTGTTTTTGACTGGTAATGTCTTGAAGGATACAAAGATGATCATCCTCCATGAGATTGGAGTTAGAAAACGATGAGATAATCATGTTGACCCAGACTTCACAGTCATCCCCAGTTAGATAGCGTTTTTGTAAAGTGTACCCATCGATTTCATTGTTTCTAAACTTTTCATAGTAATAAAGATCTTGATTTAAATCCTGTGGATGGGTCATGGTTAACCAATTGGTCTTTTTAAGTTCATCCGCTGAACGCTTCAAAATCTGTTCAAATTTCTTATTGTTACTGATTGAAATATCGGGCAAGTCAGCCACAAACCCCTGACTGTCAATCACCGCAATGCCAATAGGTGCTTTATCAAAAACTGTTCGGTAAAAAACTTCACTCAACGCTATTTGTCGAACCAAACTTTTTCTGCGAATGTTTTGTAGGACTGTGTAGACAAGAGTCACCGACAAACCAAGGATACACACAATCGTCAGGATCACTGAATTCATGTGTTGCCACAACAGTTCATTCCACTCATTCAAACTATAATACACCACCAGCACACTTGGAAGAAGAGTTGTTTCCTTAGCAATTGGCACAAAAACACTCACCCATTGTCCTCTTGAGTCGTTGACGCGTTGAAGAGCTGTTTGTCCACGTTGAACAGCTAAGTAAAAGTCCTCATCCACATCCTTTAAGATAGTCCCTGGCGCATTGAAATAGCTCGATTGTTTTCCCTCAGAATCAACTAAAACCACTAACTTATCTTCGCTAAGTCCGATTATGCTCGCAAAATGAATCGCATGGTTCACTGCTATTAATTGAATCAAGTCTTGTTTGACAATTTGATAATTCGGATTATCAAGATCTTTTATAGAGCCTGTTAACTCTTTCTTTATATCTGAGGGAATCAGAGCATTGATTGATTTTGCTAGTGACAATGCCTGTTGAGTGAACTCGGCTTCATGTTTCTTACGCGAGTCAGTAAAATAAATACCACAGAAGATAAGAATAAAAACTGAAAAAAGAACAATAAAAACAATGTTCTTTTTTGTATAAGCCTCTTGACTATTCTGTTTATTATCCTGGAATTGATCGTTTGTTTTCTTGTGTTTTCGAAATGTCATCGCTTCAATTCTCCAGTTCTATTGTTTACTTCTCACTCGTTATCACTTGGTCATGTCTTGATATTCCATTTTACTATCTCATATGGAAAAAGGAGTGTCAACGACAATTTCCAATCAAGAACCATTGTCCCCTGATCGTCTTAGTTTATACATCCCTAGTTTAAGAAACGTACCAGACACCCGCATTAACACCCAGCAATTTCTGATTAGCTCTACAAAAATTTCGTCCCATGCAACACGCAGGTGTTTTAGTGGTGGTTATCCATTTGTTCTTTTCTAACACTTGACGATTGTATTGTTGACATAAACTCATTGGTCTATCTCTTTTGTATGTGCCATTGTGACACTACTTGTTGCTAGTTAAAACTTTGGTTGTCTCATTATTTAAAACAAACGCAATCGACTCAATTTCACTCAGCGGGGTACTGTAAACAAATCCTTGGATAATATCACAGTTGTTTTTAGTTAAAAACTCTTTTTGAGCTTCGTGTTCAACCCCTTCCGCCACGACCACTAATCCTAATT
>JAAYEW010000119.1 GCA_012728555.1 Erysipelothrix sp. | reverse complement strand
TGATTTTTCAAGTAGATTTCTCTCTCTAAACTTGATATGTGTTGCTTGACTAGACTTTCTCTTTCACGATTACTGGTGAGTCGTTGTTGATGATGCTGAACTGATTGCTTTAACAATTCAATGACTTCACTTAAATCTTGTAGCGCTATCGCCTGTTGCAACACTTCACTTGGATTATCAATGCTTTGAAACAATGTTAAAATCTTCGTTTGAGTTGAATTGACCTCTTTAGAAATATCGACACTTTTTTTCTTTAACAAATCACTAAATCTCTGAATCTCTTGTGTATTAAAAACACTCCTCAAAATTGCTTCTTTCTCGATACTTGACGCAAACAAAAGCTTCTTAAACTCTCCTTGAGGCAACAATACGATTTGCTTAAATTGAGTTGCCGTTAAGTTCAATATTTCAGTAATCTTATTATTCACTTCATTAATCTTAGTCAATCGTTCGTCCGGTGTTTTCAAAAATACCTGACTTTTTTGATCAATAATTCTTTTTGATTTCCCTAATGTCCGCTGTTCAGGTGAGCGACGAATGGTGTACTCACTTTGTTTAGCAACAAACTGTAGCTCGACATAACACTCGACCTCTTCGCTGGCAAATTGTGACTTCACACTCTTAGTACTATCACGATCATCGCCACTCATCATGCCATAAAGAGCATACATTAAGCCGTCAAAAATTGTTGTTTTCCCTGAACCAGTTGGACCAGTAATTAAGAATAGACCCGCATTCTCAAACTCCCTAAAATCAATAATGACCTTATCTTTAAATGTACCAAAGGCTTGAAGGGTTAAGACTAATGGTTTCATTGTCCTTCACTCTCCTTTACTATTTCAATTAAATATTCTTTTTGTTTGTCTGTCAGATCTTTCTTTAAAACAGCTCCATAAAACTCTGAGAACAAATCAAGAACTCCTCTATCTTCAACAGAAGATGTCTTGATTGGTAGAGATGACTTTTGTTTAATATGAATATACTCTAGACCCATCGCATAGGGGTACCGTAACTGTAATTTCTTCATTGCATCGAACTGATAAACTTCATCCTCTAACTCAAAGAAGATGTAGTCATCACTTTGTCCACTCAACAAATCAAGAAAGGACCCTTTCATGATTCGCATATCTTTCGGTAAATCAAACAGGTGTCGATGAACATTCAGCGATTTACCAACCATTTCAATGACATTAAACCCAATTGGATAATTGACTTCTGATTTTGAGTATTTATACAAAGCACCACTGTAATAACAGGTGCCTGCGAGTTTCATCGGTTTATGAATATGACCTAACGCAACATAGTCAAACATTGAAAAAAGCGAGGCATCAACATACTCAACCGTTCCAATGCTTAGCGGACGCATTGAATCACTTTTATCTGGAATCATACTGCCAGAAATCATGTAGCCATGAGCAACCAGAACATTAATTTTATCTCGATCAAACTCTTCTTCAAGAGTAGACAATTGATGTCTGTACACAGCTTCAAAATCCTTGATAGCATCGTCTTGAACTATTTGTTGATAATTATACGGTGCCACAAAAGGTAATAAGTAGAAATCGATTGAATCAACACTTACTTTCTGCACTTCTTTTTTTGCAGTTCCTTCAATATATAAGTTCGATGTTGAAAAAATTGAGCTGCCATACTCAATGAGTTGTGGCGAGTCATGATTGCCTGCAATCACCAGCACTTTTATTTTTAATTCTTGAATCAGAATAGAAAATACTTCATTGACTAAAGCAATGGCTTGTTGACTGGGTTGTGCTCGATCATACACATCCCCAGCGATTATTAAAACATCAATATTGTGATTTCGAATATAATCAACCATTTGAACCAATAATTTTCGTTGTATCTCTAGCATTGAATAATCATTGACACTTTTGCCGATGTGCCAATCTGCTGTGTGTATTATTTTCATCGTGATGTCCTCTGAATACTATTGTAACCTAAACGTTGTCGCATTGAAAATAAAGTATTGAAGAATGTACAAAATTATGACATAATGACATAAAAATGAAGGAGTATTTATGGAGAATAAGTCTCTTCCAACCCACCAACTTATTAGATCACTTGCCCTTCTATCATCAAAGGGCTATCTTCAATTCGCTCTATTTCTAAGTATGCTTGTTATGAATATTAGCACTTTCGTTACGTTTATCACGACTCGCGAAGCAATTAATCAATCAATTCAGTCTATATACCTTGCGAATACCCGCTTAACTACTTCGTTCAATCCCGCTGTTATCGCTCACAAAGTTGTGACAATTGTTGTTTGGATTACCATGATTCTATTTGTTCTTTATTTTATCTCTATCCTCATCCGAAACAAATCCATTTATTTATTACGTTTATGGACCTTCACTGCTTTCTTTGTCATTGTTTCAGGATTTGTATACTTGTCATTAACAAGCGACCTTTATAAGAACTTAGATCTTTATAATAATTTATTGGCATGTAAGACACAGCTTGATGTTGGCTCTGCAATTCCCGCTACTTCTGACTGTTTGGCATTACTCAACAGCAATACGACTCTAGGTTTGTTCTCAAAATTCGCTGTTGAATTAAGTTCAAAGATCGTTCCAATAGTAACCATGATGGTTTTGATGTTTATTTTTTCATTCCTAACTTTCTTTTTATTGGTTAGGGGCAAACAAAAGATTCAATACACATTTAGAAAAGAGGTTCACTAATGGCTAATGAAATAGACAACCCTGACGTTGAAGTTCTCTATCCACAAGCTGAAAAAGAGGACCCTGGCATTGATCTCACTGAAATTAAAGCAAAGTTCATTCAAATTGATAAAAACAATCGATACAAAACGATTTTTATTGTTTACAGTTTTTTAGTGATGTTATTACTTATACGAGTCTACTTTACAACAGATTTTTCTAAGTTAGCCGTTCTTCTGAATCAGGATTCAAAAGATGCTTACTTTGTATCCAATCAGTGGTTTCGAATTGGTTTATGGGGTGGTTTACTGTTATTGTTTGCGGTAGAATTAGCTGCCTTTTGGCAACGAAAGCTTAACCAAATCAATGATCTTTCGATGGGAATCTTAGCGAGTGCTTATGGGTTTGCGCTCGTGTATTGGGCAACCTCTTTACCACTTTATCAGTTTCTAAATAGTTATTACGCCAATAAAGATCCCTTTAAATCATTTAGCACTAGCTTTGAGGTGTTACAACAAACCAATATCGCTCTTCTTATTTTAAGCTTAATTGCTGCTGTTTTACTCTTTGTCTTTGCTTATATCTTCGTTTTTTTGAAGAAGCTTAATATCAGACTGGTCAAAACAAAACTATAAAAAAGATCTCTATAAAAGAGATCTGACAACATCAAGAGCTAAAGTATAATTTGGCTCTTGTTTTATTTGGTCTTCAATGTGGAAATAGCGAATTATTCCTTCTTGGTCAACAACAATTACCGCCCGTGCTAACAGTCGAAATTCTTTCATCAACAATCCATACTTCAACCCGAAATCAGCATCTTTATGATCCGATAAGGTCGTCACATGATCGATGTGTTGTGATTCGCAAAATCGCTTTTGAGCAAAAGGTAAATCCATCGACACGGTTAAAATCTCTACATCCATGATTGAAGTTGCTTCATAGTTAAAGCGAGTAGTCTGTAATGCACAAATGCCTGTATCTAAGGATGGAACGACAGAAATAATTCGAATGGTGTTAGCCAATGAATCAAAACTAAACTCACTCAAATCACTTCTCAAACAAACAAAGTTCGGTGCTTGATCACCAACTTTTAACTCATTCCCTACTAGTGTTGCTTCTTTGTCTTTAAACATCACTAAATTTTTTCTTTCCAACATTAATTTATTCCTAATGCACTAAACGCATCTTTCCTTACTTTTGAAAGTGTCTCATAAGAGATACACATCTTGTTTTTCTCACTATCGTTAAGTGGTATTTCAATAACATGTTTAATTCCTGAACGATTAATAATAACAGGGACTCCTATGTAGGTGTCATACACCCCATATTGTCCATTAAGATAGACAGAGAGTGGCAAGATACTGTTTTCATCATTTAAGATTGCTCTAGTAATTCTAGCTAACGATACCGCAATCCCATAATAAGTTGCGCCTTTTCGTTCAATAATCTCGTAAGACGCATTTTTAACTTTAAAGAAGATATTGACTAATGCTTCTTCATCGATATCTCGATTATCTTTCACCCATTCATAAATACTTAGTCCACCAACATTGGTATGCGACCACACCGGAAACTCTGAATCTCCGTGTTCTCCTAAAATATAGCCATGTACATTGCGTGCATCAACATCGAGTAGTTGAGCTATTTCTTTTCTGAAACGGGCACTATCCAAAGCGGTTCCTGATCCAAACACTTTATGATGAGGGAGTTTGGAAAAAACTTGTGCTGCTTGAGTCATAATGTCGACTGGATTGGAAGCTACTAAAATTAAACCATCGAAACCAGATGCCATAATGGCATCGACAATTGATTTCATTATTTTTAAGTTTCTACTCACTAAATCGAGTCGTGTTTCACCCTCTTTTTGAGCGGCTC
This sequence comes from Erysipelothrix sp., assembly GCA_012728555.1. Taxonomy (GTDB): domain Bacteria; phylum Bacillota_I; class Bacilli_A; order Erysipelotrichales; family Erysipelotrichaceae; genus DUUI01. The sequence continues at coordinate 12,645 of JAAYEW010000119.1, read as the reverse complement.
CTGCTGTAATAACCACTAAGGTTGCATCTTGACAGTCTTCATAAGTTGCTTGAAAAATTCGTTTAGGAGAAGTGTACGCTAGTGCATCACTTAAGTCCATTGCATCGCCTTGGGCTTTCTTTTCATTGATATCAATAATACCAATTTCCTGTCCAATATTTTGAGCAACTAAAGCAAACCCGTAACTAGAGCCGACTTGACCGTTGCCAACAACAATAATTTTGTCTCTATTCTGATTTGTCTTTTTCATACAATCACCTCATCAAAAGTATAGCACGATTATGAAATCTGTTGTTTTTTCAGCATTATCTCAACTCGTTTAAAAAGCCAGTTAAAAAAGATAACCAATAATGAAGTTAAAATCGTTCCCCATAACAACTTAACAGTATTTTGAGTTCTTAATCCTTCAAAAAGAAGAGTCCCTAGACCTCCAGCATTAATGCTAGCTCCAATTACAGTAATACCAACACTACTTACTACAGCAAGTCGAATTCCTGTAAAGATTGAGGACATACTTAAAGGAATCAAAATCTTAGCTAACAGCTGTAGTTTGCTCATTCCCATCCCTCTTGCTGCTTCAACAATCGGAGGTTCAATGGTATCAAATCCATTGATAATATTGTTTAAAAGTATTGTTTGATTGTACATTGTTAAAACGAGTATAGTGGTGGTTTTCCCTAAACCAGTCAACGGAATCATCAAGGCAAAGAATGCTAAACTTGGTATAGCATAGACCATCGAAAAAATACCTTTAATAACAGGTTTAAACTTAGGAAGCAAACTCGTAATCACAATAATGATACTCGTTATAATTAGGGATAAGACAAGGGTCACAAAGACGATTTCGATGTGCTGTGTTGTCCAACGGATAATCTTCTGGTTATTTTTGAGTAAATAATCAATCATGATGGGTCTCCCACACTTCATGTTGTTGTTTGGTAACAGTAATCAATTTTTCAACAAATTCATTCACAGGTGCTTTAATGATATTTTGAGGAGTATCAAATTGTTGAATTTCTCCTTGGTCCATAATGATGACACGTGAACCCAAACGAAAAGCCTCATTAATATCATGCGTCACAAATAAAAACGTTTTTTGGGACTGTTGATGAATCAATAAGAGTTCTTCTTGTAAAGAGATGCGAGTAATAGCATCCAAGGCACCAAAAGGCTCATCCAATAGCATGATGCTTGGATTGGAAGCCAAAGCCCGTGCCAGTCCTACCCGTTGTTGTTGACCCCCTGATAACTGAGACGGATAGCGGTGTCGATACTCTTTCGGATCAAGATTGACTAAGTCTAAGAGTTCATCCACTCGTTGTTGGATTGCTTGATTGTCCCATTTCAGTAACCGCATCACGACCGCAATATTCTCTTTAATTGTCATGTGAGGGAACAAGCCAATTTGCTGAATGACATAGCCGATATTCCTTCGCAATTGGACTGGATCTTGTTGTTGGATGTTATGACCTAATACCTCAATGGTTCCTGAATTCGGATCGATGAGTCGGTTTACCATTTTGAGTAACGTAGTTTTTCCGCTTCCTGAAGACCCTAAAATGGTTATGAATTCTCCATTGTAAATTCGAGCACTCACATCATTGACAGCATGACCTGAAGTCTTTGGGTATGTTTTTGTGACCTTTTTAAATTCTATCGCAATCTCCATTGGTCTACTTCTTGATTGAGTCATAGAACTCTTTAGCAACATCTTCGATTTCTTCTTTATCGACATCAACCTTCGCATTGAGTTTAATGACTGTTTCGGTATCAAAGTGCTTTGAGATTTCATTGATAATTGATTCAATCTCCGGATACTTTTCGAGTATGTTCTTTTGAATAATTGGAGTCAAGTTATACGGTGGCCAGACATTTTTATCATCCACTAGCACCGTAAATCGCTCATTAACAAGCATTCCTTCAGTAGTATAGGCTGGTGCTAAATCCGCTTCATCACTATCTAAAACTGTGTATTTTAAAGAGTTATCATAGACTTTGGTTGTTTTCCAATCAAAAGGACCATAAGCCTTAATCAAAGCCGGAAGGGCATCTTCTCGTTGGTCAAAATCTCCTTGGCTAGCAAAACGTAATTTGGTAGCATTTCTTTGTAAATCAGAAATCGTCTTGATGTTATATTGTTGAGCAACGTTAGTATTGATAACTAATCCTTGTCCATCATTCGCTGCGGTATAGTTTAACCAAACAATGTTCCACTTCTTTAAGTATTCTTCTTTGACAGTGTCATATACTTTTTGAGGATCTGTTTCCATTGGCAATTTTAATCGCACTAACAATCCGGTTCCGGTGTATTCTGGATACATGTCCATTTCATCATTGATTAGAGCATCGTGAATAATTGCTCCAGCGACATTGAAGATGCGATCGACTTTAAAGCCATTGTCTTCCAAAGCTAAGGCGTATACTTCAGAAACAATTGCACTCTCGGTAAAGGCTTTGGCTCCAATTCGAATTGTTTTATCTTGGGTTGTGGTACTACAGCCAGTAATAATTAATAACATTACGATGAGTACTAATAGTTTTTTCATGTTTTCTCCTTATAGATATTCATATTTTAAAATAATACGTCGAATGACTTGGATACTTAATCCTGCTAATAGCGATAAGATTGCTACCGATACCCCTCCGACTATCAACATGTCGGTTCGTGCTAGATTAAGGCCAGTGATGATAATTGAACCCAACCCCCCTGCTCCGATGTAAGCTGCAATGGTGGTGGAGGCTACAATTTCGATAAATGCTGTTTGAATTCCTGTAAAGATAAAAGGAAATGCTTGCGGAATTCTAACGCGTTTAACTATTTGTTTTTCACTCATCCCCATAGCTTGTGAGACTTCAATCAAAAAGGGATCACTGGATTGAAACCCTGTAATAGTGTTTAGCAGTATTGGCATGACTCCAATGGTAACAAGAGCAACAACACTGGGTAAGACACCAACTCCAATGAGGGGAATTAGTATGAATAGTAATGCTAGATTGGGGATAATTTTGAGTGTTTCAAAAAAAGAAACCAGTAGTTTCGAGTGTTTGGGATGTTTGTAGACAAGATAACCTATCGTACAACCAATTATTATCGAACTTAATAATGCCAAAAAACTAATTTCTAAATGTTGTTGAATAGATAATAGAACGCTACCAATGTTTTGTTCAATGTAGTTTTTGATGGATTCGAGCATCTGATTCCCCCTTTCTAGCTCAATTCTACTCTATTGTTACTTATTAATCTATAATTTTACCTTTCAAGAATGCTATAATGTTTTAAAGGAGTTTAACATGTCCCCTTTATTCGATTCGATTAGCGCCTCATGGTTTTTTCGTTTTATTAAAAACCTGCTTAAACGCTTGAAGAAAGATAATATATCAGCAACCTCGGCTCAATTATCTTATTATCTTATTTTAAGTGTGTTTCCTTTTATTATCTTCTTGTTGAATGTCTTGACCTTCACACCGCTAGCTCAAAACGATGTCTTATCAAACTTACTAGAAGCACTTCCTTCTGATTCTGCACAAATTGTTGGACCAATTATTTATGAAATAATTAGTTCTAGTAGTCCCACTCTTTTATCTGTTTCATTATTTGCCTCGGTATGGACTGGTTCGGTTGGGGTTAAAAATGTGATCGCTGCTATGGATCATGCTTTTGATACTTCCGAAAAAAGAAATCCGTTTCTAATGCGGTTTTTATCGTTTTTATTCACAATAATCTTGGCTTTAATCATTGTTTTAACCTTAATGACTCAAGTATTTGGGTCACAAATCATGTCGTTTGTTCGTGAAACCATTGGGGATTATCAGTGGATAACTTTTATCTATAACTTAGTGCAGTGGTTGTTACCGTTAGTCGTGATTGTTTTGACCTTTAGTGTATTATACAAGTTTGGTCCTAGTTTCGTAAAACAGCCCAAACCACTATTTCTTCATGCTTTTGTTGGTGGTATTGTTGCGACAATTGGGTGGGGACTGGTGTCAAATCTATTTTCATTGTATGTGGATAACTTTAAGAATTATGCCATTGCTTATGGTTCTCTCGGAGGGATTATTGCTTTATTGGTTTGGTTGTATCTCTCCAGTCTGATGATGATGTTAGGTGCGGAAGTTACCGCTACTCTGTATCATCAAAAACTTTTAGAAGATGGAATGTTTGAAGCAGTTCTCTAGAGCTGTGTAATTATGTTACAATGGTATTGAAGGTGAACACATGAAATGGTTTAAAGATTTACAGAAAAAATTTAATCGATTGATGTTGTATCGACATGGTTTTGATACATTGAATTTATTTTTTGTTTTATGCTATTTTTCGTGCGCAATTGTGATGTTGTTTATTGAGAAAGACACACTTGTTTTTCTTCTGTCTCTTTTCTTTGTTTCACTTTTTTTCTATCGCTTCTTTTCTAAGGATAGAGAGAGACGATGTAAGGAAAATGCTGAGTTCATCAATATCAAGTACACGATTGAACGCTTTTTTAGAAAGAGAAAATAACAATGCGAATAGGAATTGCTTTAATCAAGAAAGATAACGATTCAAACAAGAATCTGAATAACTTGTTAGTGAATTTAAAAGCTGCAACGAATCATCAAGTCGATTGGGTTCTTTTTCCAAAAGACTACCTGAACTCAATCCCAATTGATATTACCGATATGTTTTTGTTTTCGATTAAACAAGCTTGTATTCTGTTTGATATCAACTGTGGAGTTGGCTTTATCGAACAAGATCATGATAGTGTCTATTCATCTTACTTAATTATCAATCAACATGGGGAAGTCATTCAACATGCTCGAATGCATGAAGTGAATGAACCCTTCTTTATAAATAACTTATCTTTCATGATTCATTTCGATGATTCTCAATCCTTTCTATCGAAAGGAATAAACCTCTTAGTTCTGAGTGATCCCGCTACTGAAAAACAGTGGTTTAATGAACGGTTAGATGTTTACAAACAGATAGCAGATGGTTATGATGTTTTAGGGTTTAATCAAGTCGATGACAACCACTTTGGTGGTGCTTTTTATCTTCATAACAACACTTTTGAGATGAATCAACCAACTGGTCAATATGGACTCAATTTATTTGATATTACAGAAAGGGTATTATGACAACTAAACACTATCGGTTAGAGACCGATTCATTAGGAGACTTTCCTGTCCCTTATGATGCATACTATGGATCACAAACAGCACGATCTGTTCAAAATTTTTCGATTACCAATCAGCACACTCATCCTACGATGATTAAAGCCTTGGGGATGGTGAAGAAGGCTGCTGCGATTGCGAATAACAAACTTGGCTACATCGATGATGAGCGATTAAAGTTTATTAAGGCTGCTTGCGAAGAAGTCATCTTAGGTAAATTTAACAATCAATTTGTGACCGATGTTATTCAGGGGGGTGCTGGAACTTCAGTGAACATGAATGCCAACGAAGTGATTGCGAATCGTGCTAATGAATTAGCAGGATATCCATTAGGTAGCTATGAATACATTCATCCTAACGATCACATTAACTTTTCTCAATCAACCAATGACGTCTTTCCGACTGCATCAAGAATCGCTTTAATCTATTTAGTGGATGACTTAATTGCTGAAATCAAGCTTTTAATTAATTCACTAAACAAAAAAAGTGTAGAATTCAAGAGTGTTTTGAAACTAGGTAGAACCCATCTTCAAGATGCGGTTCCAATTACTTTAGGTCAAGAAATGAAGGCTTATGGAGTTGCGATGTCTCGTGACATGAAACGAATTCATACTTCCTTTCGAGAATTAAGAGATGTCAACATGGGGGCTACAGCTGTTGGTACCGGTCTTAATGCCGATGAGCATTATCAAAAACTTGTTGTTCAAGTACTTAACGATGTTACTGGGATTGATTTGTCGATTACAAAAGATTTAATTGACTCTACTCGTCATGTCGATCCGTTAGTATGGGCTCATGCTTCCATCTCAACCTTTTGTACCAATTTGTCTAAAATGTGTAACGACTTGCGGTTAATGGCATCAGGACCTAAAGCAGGATTCAATGAAATCAATCTTCCTGAAAAACAACCAGGCTCTTCAATCATGCCCGGTAAAGTAAATCCAGTGATTTTGGAAGTTACTAATCAAGTCTGTTTTCAAGTATTTGGTAATGATGCTACTATTACTAAAGCTGCTGAAGCCGGTCAATTGGAGTTGAATGTGTTTGAGCCAGTTCTAATCTTCAACTTGATTCAGTCGATCGAAATATTAACCAATGTTTTGGATACCTTGCGCATAAATTGTATTGATGGCATCACTGCGAATAAGGAATGGTGTCAACATTTAGTCGATATCTCGATGGGTACTGCTACAGCTTTTGTTCCAACGATTGGTTATAAGAAAGCGAGTGCTCTGGCAAAACAAGCCTTGACAGAAAACAAGTTGCTCAAAAATTTAATTATTGAACATGGTTTAGTGAGTCCTGAGGAACTTAGTGAAATTTTGAATATTGATGAAATGACTCGTCCGGGTATTCCTGGTAAGCGTCACAAGAATAAATAGAAGATTAAGAATATGAAAAAAAGTAGATTGCAATACCATGCGATCAACTTTTATTGTGTTGATGATAAATTATGACGGCAGGTAATCTTCTTAACTCTTTATACTCTAGCTCTTAGACAGACATTCTTTAGGTGGATTGTTTATCTTCTACATAGAAAACCTTTGCTGAAGCAGCAAAGGTTTCTTTTATTTATTAAGGTGTTTATTTCTTTTCTTTGGTAAGTACCATTTTCACTGCTTTGAAAAAACTAATCTTGTTGCCATAGTTCAGTGATCCCATGCGATAAATCTTGATGGAAATATACGCAAAGAAAACGGTTGATAGAATCAATAAACCCAGTGAAAACAAAATCTCAATCAGAGGAATTGTTGTTAATGGATAACGGGTAGGCATTACAATTAGGGATGAAAATGGCACCCAGGATCCAATTTTTACTACGATATTGTCTGGTGATTGCATGGCGACAAATGAAATAAAGTACCCAATCATAAAGACAAACATAATTGGACCAATAGCAGATGAAACATCTTCGACTTTAGAGACAACCGAACCCATGGATGCATACAAGAACAGGTAGAGCACATAACCAATTATGAAATAGACAATGTACACTAATAAAGTGTCAAGGGTCAAACTAGATTTGACGACCATCATTAACATCTCAGGATAATTGTTTCGACTTAAGATAAATCCAATGACTCCGCCGAGTATAACTACGGATAACTGAAGGATTGCCGCAAGTCCCATGGCTGCTACTTTTCCTAGAATGAGAGAACTTGGTTTTACGGATGTGATTAATAATTCCATTGTTCGGCTGTCTTTTTCTCTAGCAATGTTGGTTGAGGTTGCTGAACCATATAATGTAATAATCATATAAATAACAATAATCATGAAGTATGTCATAAACATGTTACTCATGCCATCTTTCCCTAACACCTCTTGTGTTTCGTTGATGGTCACATTTTGTAATTCTTGATACTCTTGGTAGGTTAATTCATAATCCGATAGTTTGTCCGCAATGTTCACCTGTCTGAGTACTTCATTTATAATTGTTGATTCATAGGCGCTTAGTCCACGATCATTAAAAATTGTCTTATACTCTGTAAGCGACTGAATCACAAACCCAATGCGATAGTCGTTGTCTTTATTGACTATATTCTCTTTGAGGGTTTCTTCACTGTCATAAATATCTTTTTCATCAATTGCTAGGACTGTTTTAACCTTTTCTGCATCTATTTTATTGACAAAATAGTACGCTGTCTTTTCAATCTTGATTCCAGGTTCTTCTGGATTTTCAACAATAGGCTCTTCAGTCTTTCCATTTTCAAAAAACTTGATGACGGTTGGAATGCTTGTAATTCCAAAAAGAATAAGTGCCAAAATAGATGTTGTTATGATGACTGATTTTTTTCGTAATTGATTGAATAATTCAAATCTAAAGACAATTAATAGGTCTTTCATTCTCTTTCACCTACCATTTCAACAAATATATCTTGCAAGCTTGGTTCATAGAAGCCAACTTGGGTAAAACTTATATTTTTTTGAATTAAATATTGAATAAATTCATTTAGATTAATTTCACTTTTGGTATCGATGATGACACGATCATCCGATGTTGTTATTTCAAAGCGTGGATAATCAAGAACAATTGTATCGTTGATGGTCTCATAGGTAGTCCCTGAGATAAAGAACTTGTTGAGTCCTTTGTCGCGTTTGATTTCTTTCAAATCACCACTCAGCAAAATATCTCCTTGATGAATAAGGGTAATATCATCACACATCTCTTCAACATAACTCATTTGATGGCTTGAGAAAATAACAAGTTTGCCATTATTGACAAATGAACGAATGGCTTCTTTAAAAATTTGGGAGTTGACGGGGTCAAGTCCACTGAATGGTTCATCCAAAATGAGGATGTCTGGATCATTTAAGAAAGCTTGAGCGATTTGGATTTTTTGTTGATTTCCTTTGGATAATGTTTCTAGATGCTTGTCTTTAAAATCATTGAGACCAAAATAGTTAATCCAATATAGAGCACTCTGTGTACTTTCTTGTTTGGTTCCCCCTCTTAATTGACCGAAATATACTAGCTGATCAAGAACATTCACTTTGTAGTAAAGTCCTCTTTCTTCTGGTAAATAACCAATTTTGTTATTGTTGTGGTTAAAGACTTGGCCATCTAATAAAAACTGACCACTGTCTTGTTTGAAGACATCCATTAAACAGCGAAAGGTGGTTGTTTTCCCAGCACCATTTCTTCCAAGAAAGCCCATAGCTCTTCCAGATTGAACACTGAAATTGATACCGTGCAGGATCTCTTTACCGCTAAAACTCTTGACGATATTTTTGATTTCTAAATTCATAAATTCCCTCCTACGGATACAAAAAAACTACAATTAAATTTAATTTTTCACACGTATTATATCATAGTCGACATTGGTTGGTGTAAACTTTGTGTTAAATGGATTGTTAACTTTTGAAACCTTTTTTTATCAATTTGTGTATTTTATACAACCAATTTAGAGATATCAATCTCAACTATTTCGCGACTCCATTTTAGCTTTTAAGTTAAAAGTTAGTCATGTTTTTACTTTTCTTTGATTTATCCTATTGATTCGAATCTGACAATCTTTGATATTCTTACTGTTTCAAAATATCATTGATTTTGTCTGTTGATTTAGAAACAACACACAACCCGATTTATTTTTTGTATATTAAAAAAGCTACCTTAACTAAATTAAAGTAGCTTCTTCATTTTAAGAACTGATTTAAATATAATTGGCGCGCCAGGCAGGAATCGAACCTGCGACCTTTTGAATCGGAATCAAACACGCTATCCACTGTGCCACTGGCGCATACCCTTAATAATTAAAATCGATTAGCGACACTTTGTCAATGACATTAACCCATGTTTGTCCAACATTGAGTTTTAATGGTTGATTATCAAGAGTATAAAATTGAAGTGGTTCACGATGATTGTCTGATTTCTTCCATAGGACTTCAATCATTTGTCCACCCGTTAAATAATACCCTTTTCCTTCTCCTACATTTTCAAAGGCACGATGAACTCCATTATAGATATAGCTAGGAGCTATTTGGATTAAGAGATTCGTTGCGAGAACGGGTTGTTTACTCAGTTCATCAACTACTGGAATCTTGTTTCTTAGTTTCGCGTAACTTTTAGTATTAGCATCGTATTGGTATTCTGTCATGTGAGTGTTTCCACCATAATTAAAGCGAACAGATTGAACTGCCTCTCCGTTATTTAAAGTAAATTCTGAATTAAACAAGAACCCTTCTGCAGTTCTTTCTAGACTGCTACCTCGGTTTTGTTGGTACTCATAGACATCTTCAATCTTGACATATGAATTGTGTGGCGCAAATTTTTTAGTGTCTTTGTAACGAAAAAAGACTTTTCCTTCAAGTATCATTCCGTCTAAGTCGTCCATTTTGTATTGATGAATCATCGCATTTCCATCGGTACTACCACCATGATGCACAAAGATTGCGTCATTTTGAAGTGCTAATGTCACAAAGTTTGGTCGTGCTGAACGAATTGGACCTAGCAAGAAATTTTCTTTGGTTCTTTCGAACAACGCAATATATCGAGTAAAAGCTCCTTCAACACGCATTTCATAAACAACGGAAGCTTTTGATAAATTAGCTTGTGGACGAGCATCCTGTTGATTATCAATCATGACCATAATTGGTCGTGTATCTCTTTGTTCTTGAGTAACTTCTTTTCCTGTAAAGACTGAATAGTACGTTTCAACCACCGGTTCGGGTTCTGGTTCAGGGGTTGGTTCTGGTTTAGGTGTTTCTTCATTGACAACAGGATCTTCTTTCGGTGGCTCGGGTTGTGGGGTACTACAACCGACTAATAAATAGAGTCCTAGCATTATTATGATTATTTTCTTCATGGTAACCTCCACCATTATTTTAACATATTCAACTAGACTTTTGTTTCTCATTTTGCTATGATGTATTAGCTTTGGACGATTAGCTCAGTGGGAGAGCACCTGCTTGACGTGCAGGGGGTCAGGGGTTCAAATCCCTTATCGTCCACCATTTGCGTAGTAAAATACTAAGCACTGTTTGATTAATTCGAACAGTGCTTTTTCTTTTGTCTGAAAGGAGGTCAGCAATGCTATCAAAGGACATGCTCAAACAGGAAAAACTAAAATTCAAACTGCCTTCTACAAATCTGATGCGGTCCAGTTTAAGAACTTATCACTGCATTTAAACAAGTTTGAGAAGGAAAATCTTAGGATAAGTATCGGTCACTGGGGCAAAAGAATAACAGACGGAATCATTCTAGCTGCGATATCCAAGTATGTATTGAATCGACCTGACTTACTTAAAGAGATATTCATTCTTAAAGAAGAATTGGTATTATCAACAATTTTAGACATTAAAAAGAAAACTATATAACAAATTTTGAACCTTACAAAGTACAAAAAAGCAACTCTTCGCTACTTTTTGTAAATTGATAGATTGAATTAATTGCTTAATTTGTGCCTGGTGGGAGTGCTCGCAACATTCAAACCGAGTAAAGCTATAGTTTCCTCGGCAAAAATCACAAGGACAAAGTCCTTATTTAAGACATGAGTGTATATGATACACACACCAACTTTGTCTATATGCTAAGACATTTAGTAGACATTTATCAAGTCTAACTCACAAAACTTTGTGAATTGAGTCCAGGAGAGCTCTAAATCCCTTTAGTCCCTGGACTGAGTCCATAAAGAATCACTCATCTGATGCTGATCAATATGAAGATAAGTCCTTAGATGAAATGGTAAAAGAAGGAACCTCACTTTATGTTCATCAGTCCATTAGTAAATAAGTATATGAATTAAGTTTATAAACTTTGGAAAAATTGAACTCTTCCAATTTAATAACCAAATTGAAATAGAATCTGAGTGCATTGACCTTAATAAAAATCAAAAATCTTCCCTGTGGAATGTCTGTGAATTCTTACTTTATGATGATTCAAACCCACTTCATCTAAAGATTGATGACGATTTACTACACGAATTAATTGAGCAGAATCGAGATACTCTATTTCATGAGTTAGAGGAAAAACACTTTAACCAACTCCCTTACTAAGTGAAGTAGGTTAACAAAGACATCGCCAGCAAAATTGCTGGCAATTGTTATGACATTATTTTAAGAACAAGGTGAAGCTGCTCGGGTCGGCTCACTCTAGGCTCAATCACCCATTTCTGAGTTTGGCTTGTATCATCATCCAGATCCAATGCAAGGGCAAGCGTTGTTGCTGCGCAACCCTTGTCATTGTCTCTTAAGGATGATGATCCTTTTATGGAATTACCAGAAATGGGATGATTTTCACCTTCAAGTTTCCCACGACCCTCGCAGCTGTGATTAATTCAATTCCCTAAGTTATTATGCTAACAGAAACATTTGGAATTACAAAGAACTATTCTAATAGCCGATATCATTAGAATAAACCTATTCTATATCTTTGATTTCTCATAATTTATGAGAGTTTGAAAATAATCTTAAGACCATCATTTTTTGATGGTCTTATATTTTTATAAAGAGGTTCAGGATACACAACACCACCTTCTACAATTTTTCAGTTATTTACTATTCATAAATGACTGGATCTATCGACCAGGGTTGGATACCAGGATCGCTATAACTTTTATATAGAATATAGATAATAGTATTGCTATAAGTAATACTTGGAGCATATGTTACTGTATTATAGGCTGTTGCTTCATTCGTCCACTTTTTAGCCCCAGGACTAGAGTACTTCCAAATAAGAGGTAATGTCCAACCTGGTTTGTGAGCCCATGAATTTAGAGATGTGTATGGCTTCATGAAGTGATAATCTGTATTTCCTGCTTTTCTCAAAGCAATTACTCTAAAATAAGGATCAGGATAAACATTTGGCTTTGTAGTAGTGGTATATCCCCAATAGCCCATCGCTTCTAAATCAGAAAGAACATTATTTGCGATTGTTTGAACTGACATCGTAAGCGAAAATGGCTTGCCAGATATATCACCTGGATTTTGCCATATATTACGATTTAAAGAATAGGCATAACAATTATAGTTTGCATATGAAGCGAACCAAGAACCTAATGC
>JAAYEW010000118.1 GCA_012728555.1 Erysipelothrix sp. | reverse complement strand
TTATTGTTTGACCTGATTTGCGCTTCTCATATATTTCTATTTTCTGTTCTCGTGTTAACTTAGCCATTTAAAAACCGCACCTCCTTATCTTTGTTCAAGATTTGGGGTGCGGTTCATTAAGATGATTTTTTTAAACGTTCAATTATTTCTTCTAAATACTTCTTATTACTTAGATCATAGGAATGTTTCATTAGATCCGCCAGTGTTTGATCAACCTTCCCTTTTTTCGCAAGTGATTGCATAACTTTTGAGAAGATTTTCATCAAAAACTTATCAAACATCTTCATTTTTTCAAAGTTAAGACCACCAGGCAAATAATAGAATGTCGCTGCAGGAAAATCACGTTGATGGGCAGTTTTTACACGTTCTAAAGATGCTTCACTTAAATAATCTGATCCAACACCCACAACGAGTAGCTGAGTTTGTGTCTGTTTTGGATAGTATTTGATAAACAAACGATATTCGTTGAGTTTACCAGCTCGTAACCAGCTTGCCAGAACAACATGTTCTCGGTTATCAAAATCATCGTAACGAAGATCGCGGATCGTGACAACATCACAATCGACTACTTCACAAATCCAATCAACATAACGTTTAGTAAAACCGGTAGAAGAACTGTACACAATTAATGGTTTCACAAAATAATCTCCTTAATGTTTTTTATATGTCGAGGGCATAAACAAGATAACAACTGGAATCAGTTCTAAACGTCCTAAGAACATCGAGAAAGTAAGCACAATCTTGGTAAAATTACTAAAGAAACCAAAGTTTGAGCTTGGTCCAACTACCGACATCCCAGGACCTATGTTGTTAAAGGTTGCGGCTGTGGCCGAGAATGCAGACATAAAATCCGGTGCTTCTAAAGACACCAAACCAAGGATGGCGACAAAGAGTAACATGTACAAAATAAAATAGGAACCAACACTTTTAACAACAGCCGATGAAACCGGTTGGTGCTCAAAGTGAATTGTCTGTACACGATGGGGAGAAATGACTTGTCGCACTTCACGAGCTGCGCTTTTCGCCATCACGATTAAACGACTAACTTTCAGGCCACCTGCTGTTGAGCCTGCCATTCCGCCAACAAACATAATTGCTAATAAGACAAAGTGAGAAAAAAGAGGCCAATGGACAAAATCTGCAGTCGCATAACCCGTCGTTGTCATAATGGAGGCTACAGTAAAGAAAACATCTCTAGCGGTTGCTTGGGTTAAATCAAACTGTGCAACAATATTAATATAGATTAGAAGCATAGCAGCTATCATTATCCCTAAGTACCAGCGAAGTTCTTCAGACTTAAAGAACTCTTTTGTTTTCTTCAATAAGATAAAATAGTACAAGTTGAAGTTGATGCCAAAGACAATCATACCAATGCCAAGAACAATCTCTGAATAGGGATCTTGATAAAATCCAATGCTGCTGTTCTTAATTCCAAAACCACCGGTTCCAGCTGCTCCAAAGGAATGAAGAATTGCATCAAACAGTGGCATTTTGCCAAAAGACAAAACGATAATTAAGACAAGAGTTAGAACTAGATAAATCAGATAGAGAATTCTGGCCGTATGACGTAAACGACTTACGAG
>JAAYEW010000117.1 GCA_012728555.1 Erysipelothrix sp. | reverse complement strand
GTTTATTGACTGGTACAAATTCTCCAGTGATTGCTGCTTGATTCATAGCTGTTGCACCTTTGATGACAATTCCGTCTGCGGGTACTTGGTCACCTACTTTTACAATCACAAGATCGTCAACTTTTAATTCGTTTACTTCTACGACTACTTCTTTATCATCAATTATTTTAATTGCTTGTTTCGGTTGAAGGTTCAGTAATGCAGTTAATGCTTTTTCTGATTTAGATAAGCTATATTCTTCAAGGACCCCACTGACCCCAAAAATTAATATCAAAATCGATCCTTCTTGATAGTTTCCGATAAAGAATGCTCCAAGCGCAGATAACAACATCAGTATTTCGACATTGAGCGATTTATTCTGAATAGTATCTTTGATACCTTCTACTGCTTTACTTCTACCTCCAATTAAAAATGCCAAAGCCCATAAAGCAATGGTTAGAGTTGTTTCATTGTCTTTACTTAATATAACAGCAAGAATGATGAGCATAAATGAAACAAACATACTCAGTGCATCTTTTTTTAGTGATTTATCGTTTGTCATGGTTCCTCCATTGATAATGATAATGATTATCATACTTATTATATCAAATTCAAGAGATTCTTCAATAAAAAAGAGAACATAATTTTGTTCTCTTAGAAGTTAAAGAATCGGAAAGGTTTATTCATCAATTTGTTATAGTCAATTGGGTTTAAAATTAGGTGATTTTTCGAGAATGCAATGACCTCATTTCCTTTACCAAACTTAAATGTGTAATTCGATTGAATGGGTACATTGAAGACTACATCAGCTTCTTGGAGTGCGTATTCATCCAACTGAGCACTCATGATATTAAAACTATGAATAGCCACATCGGTTGCTCGGGTAATTACTTCTTTAGATTGTCTATCAACCATTGTTAGTGCTAGTACTTTGTTAACCATATTGCGAATGAAAAGACTGACTGGACAGTTAAGCCGACATCCACCATCAACATATCGTTCATTATCAATGTGTGCGGTTGAAAAAACAAAGGGAAAGGCACACGATGCTGCCACAGCTGTCGCGATTTCTATGTCCTTTTCATAGAAATAACAGCTTTGAAAATTATCAGTCGTAAAATAGCTTTTATCGTTAGTAAAAAGCACCATTTCACCACTATCTAATTTTACAGAGTTGATACAGATTGGTAGCTTGAGATCGCTTAGATATTTGACATTTAGCTCCTCGAATATTTTTTCACAAAAATTCTTAAGATCATGATGTTCAATAAGCCCATCGATTCGATCTTTGGAGAATGGAAGAATCTTAATACTGGGACGGGATAACATTTTTGAATTTGAAAATTCTTCTTCAAGTCGCAAGAGCATGGTTTCTATTTCGATAGCACTTAGTCCATGAGCTACTAAAGCTGCAATCAGTGATCCCATGGATGTTCCTGCGATAGCTGTAATATCGATGTTATTTTTTTCTAAATCATACAGGGTAGCGATTTGTGCGAATGATTTAAGTCCGCCCCCTGAGAAAGCAACTCCGAGTGATAATTTTGCCATAGTCACACCTCCTCCCCTATTATAATATAAAAAAACACAAAACGATGGGAGTTTTGTGAATTCTTTATATCTCTTTGTTTATCATTTTTGTTAAGGTTAGTAAGAGTAATCCGACAAACATCAAGAGGTGTTTCTGTAACCGTGTTTATAATATCAAACAGTTTATTTGCTGACAAGCAATGTGATTTTAAATTGCTTGATTATAGGCAATTACTCCTCCAAGCACACGAAATAATAAAGAGATGAGCCCATTAAATCCAGATAACAACGACGCAATATACCATCTTATATTAATAAAGAAGTCTGATCCTTGTGTTAGAGTCGGTATCACAACATCACCAATGACGATGACTAGGATGTAACAAATAAGTGCTAGATAACGAAAGCGAAGTTGTGCCCCCCGACCTATTTTCAAAACCACACTCGCAACAAAATAACCAATTAGAATAAAGACAATGGAAATTTCCATAGAGAATAACATACCTTTAATTATCGAATAGAAAACACCAATGATAATAGAAATCGGTAGTACTAATAGAAGTGCTCTTTTGAAGCGTTCGCTTTGATTGAGTGTTCTTGTATCAAATAGTTTCATAGCTTTTCCTCTTTTAAATTATTCTATCATAAATCCTCTTTTTTATAAATAATTAACTTTTTTGATGTTTTTGAAAGTTTTTTGATATTTTGGTTGACTATCTCGATTGTCATGTGGTATATTATCTAAGCAATTGACCCGGAGGTTTAGCTCAGTTGGGAGAGCATCTGCCTTACAAGCAGAGGGTCAGCGGTTCGAGCCCGTTAACCTCCACCATTTAAATTTGCCGACTTAGCTCAATTGGTAGAGCAACTGATTTGTAATCAGTAGGTTGTGGGTTCAAGTCCTATAGTCGGCACCATTTTTTTTCTAAGGATGGGGAGATAGCGAAGTGGCTAAACGCGGTTGACTGTAACTCAACTCTCTACGAGTTCGGCAGTTCGAATCTGCCTCTCCCCACCATTTTATTTGATTGGGGCATAGCCAAGCGGTAAGGCATCAGACTTTGACTCTGACATTCCGAGGTGCGATTCCACGTGCCCCAGCCATCATGACTCGTTAGCTCAGGCGGTAGAGCAACTGACTTTTAATCAGTGGGTCGTAGGTTCGAGTCCTACACGAGTCACCACTATTGCGGATGTAGTTCAATGGTAGAACTTCAGCCTTCCAAGCTGACTACGTGGGTTCGATTCCCATCATCCGCTCCATTTGTACTTTATTTAAGGATACGGTTTCTGTTTACAGAAATTGTGTCCTTTTTGTATTTCTGTAAATAAAATTGATTCAATTGTTTGCTATCAAGCGTTACTTGTAACAAGAGCTAAGCGTAGCCAAATAAATAATGATGTAAGTTGTGGCTTCTTTGTATTGTTTTATTAATACGCTGCTTATAAAAAAGGTGTCAACAATAAAGAAGTTGCAGATCAGGTTCTAAGAAATTTTTGAAATGAGTAGACTTTATACTTTGTTCACATTTATTTTGGTTAATACAAGAAGCTTTTAACTCTTAAATATCGAAATTATTAGATTTAGCAGTGTTACAGATGATTGGTTTTACGATGTTGTTTCGAGATTCTGGTAGCCCATTGTATATTCACCAATTCTCAACCTTATGCTGAAATTAATATTTCTTATCAGTTTTGAAAGTATTTTTCCAATTTGTTTAACTTATGAAATAGGTTTTTTGAGACATTTGAAGTTGGATATCTCTAAAAATAATCACATCATTAAGTAATTTATGTTTGTTTTTTATTTAAAACAAACAAATGTTTTAGATGCAACGATATATTAAAGTCACAATATATAGTTATTTTTTTTGAATTCTTTATACATTTTTATTTATATTTTTGTCTTTTGGTTAAACTTTTGTTTAATTTTTGGATTTAATTGTGATTTTTTATCAAAAAGTGTTGTTCTTTAGTTGATTAATTCATGTAATTCTTTATAATGATTAGTGAAAGGGTATTGTATTTCATGAAAGGAGGATAGTATGAATTTCAAGGAGTTATTAAAATCAAAAGGTTTAAGTGGATATGCTTTTGCTAAAAAATCCGACATTCACCAACCAGCTGTTTCAAAATTTGTTACAGGAAAAAGAGATCCGTTAAACATGTCAGTTTATTCTGCTAAAAGAGCGGCATCTGTCTTGGGAATGTCTTTAGATGAATTCTATGATTCATTAGATAAAGGCGAAAAACATAAATAGTCTTACAAGAAGGAAGCGTTCGTTTCCTTTTTTATTTCATGGAGTCTATTAAGCAATTAATTATGATATACTATTTTCATTGGAGGATTTTTTATGAAAACAAAGAATTATCTTAAGAAAGCATTAGAATCTAAAGCATTCGCTGCTATGTTTCTTGTTTTCTTTGCCCTTCTAATCATTTATTTATTCACAAAAATATCGTTTGTTTTTAATCCAATAAAAGGCTTCTTTTCAATCATGGGTTTTCCCTTTGTTGCGACTTTGATTCTTTATTACATGTCTCGTCCAATAATGGTTTTCTTTCAGAAGAAAGATTTTAGTAAGACAACTTCTACTTGGTTAACTATTCTAGTTGATTCTTTGGTAATCATTCTGCTGTTTATTTGGCTGCTACCAATGCTTTGGAGTCAACTTTCTCAACTTATCAAAGAGTTTCCTGCCTATTGGAATTCGTTAGTTCATTCCATTGAAACCTTTTTACAATCGGATCAATTTACTGGAATTGCTGCTCAGTTTGATATTGAAGAGATTATTCAAAAAATTTCTGCCACAATCTCCCAAAGAGCTGGAGATATCGTCAACACTACGGTGAGTGGCTTAGGGTCAACCATTGGTGTGATTGTAACAATTGGTCTTGGATTAGTGACGGCGCCTGTCTTGCTATACTATCTTTTAAAAGAGGATGAAAAGGTGGCACCACAAATACTAAAATTTTTCCCGACTTCTAAACGTCCTATTATCGCTCGTTATTTAGGAGATATTAACAATCAGTTATCGCTTTATATTCGTGGTCAGTTAACTGTTGCGATGGCAGTAGCGATTATGTTTTCGATAGGATATACAGTGATCGGATTACCTTATGGAGTAGCTTTGGGCATTCTTTCTGGATTTTTAAACATTATCCCCTATCTTGGATCCTTCTTAGCAATGGTACCAGCAATCATTATTGGGATTGTTCATTCCCCTTTTATGTTAGTCAAAGTTCTAATTGTTGCTTTAATTGAACAAACATTAGAAGGTCGAATAATTTCTCCAAAAATACTTGGAAATAACTTAAAAATTCATCCTGCTTTAATCTTAGTAGTTTTATTAACAGCTGGAAAACTGTATGGTGTTACTGGAGTTATCATTGGAGTGCCTGTCTTTGCGATAATTCGGGTAACGTTTAATTACATCTTTGCTTATTTTAAAGAGAAGACAAATCTCTATCCTGAAGAAGAACCCGATGATGTTCTAGCAGTTAATGAAGTAGAAAAGCTCGATTAATTCGAGCTTTTTTAATGAATTATTCTTTCTTTAAGAATTCTTTTAGATGATTAATAAAGATTTTAAGCACTTCAATTCTTGCAGACTTTTTGTCTGTTCCCGAAACTAAATACCATGGCGCATAACTGGTAGATGTACGGGCAACCATTTCGTTCATCGCTTCAACATAACTGTCGAACTTTTCACGATTACGCCAATCTTCATCAGTTAATTTATACACCTTCTCTGGATTGTTTTTTCTATCCATAAAGCGATTGTATTGAGTCTCTTTATCGATAACAATCAAAATCTTTAAAATAAACATGTCATCGGTTGTTAAGGAGTATTCAAACTCATTGATTTCTTCATAAGCTTGTTGTGTACGGTAGAGTGGTGTGAACCCTTCAATCGGTTCGACCATGACGCGTCCATACCAAGAACGATCAAAAATAGTAAGATGTCCTTTCCAAGGGAGTTCTCGGTAGAACCTCCATAAATAATTGTGAGTTATTTCTTCCTTTGTTGGGGCTGCAGTGGTTGAGACATGATAAATACGTGGGTCAAAGAGTCGTGTTAATCGTTTGATTGCTCCTCCTTTTCCTGCAGCATCAGTGCCTTCAAAGACAATAACACCGCTCTTTTTCTCTTGGTACAGGTTATAGAGAAGATCACTAGCTTCTTCTTGCAATTTATCTATTTGCTGATCATACTCTTTTTCACTAATCGATTGCGTTAAATCAATCTCCGCCAACGGTTTGAAATTATTGTGAATTAGGTTGAGTTGTGGTTCTTTGAACTCTGTTTGAAAATTGACTTTAACAAAGTTGTTGGTAGCCATCAAAACATAACGACTCGCTTCGGTAATGTTGTCTGTATAGACAATGTGCCAAGGAGCTTTGGCGGTATTGCTCATTTGTAGTACTTTATTGAAATGTTTTAAGTACTTGTCGTAATGTTTTAGTTGGTGTTCATCTTCTTTATCAATAAAGAAGTGACGAAATGGATCTGCTTTAAGTTCCTTGACTCTTTTTTCCATCTTCTTTTTGGATTGTACTAAAAAATATTTAATGAGTATTGTATTATCGTTTATCAGTAAATCTTCGATGAAACGAATGTCATCGATTTTTAGTTGAAGCTCTTCAGATGCAATTTTGTAATTCGAAAGTAC
>JAAYEW010000116.1 GCA_012728555.1 Erysipelothrix sp. | reverse complement strand
CTGACTCATTTCAACCAACTTCTTAATTAACTCAACACCATCACTCGCTAGAACTTGTTGACCACTTGTTAATAATCGATCAATTCGACAATCTACTAATTGATGATAAGCATTTATAGGATCCTTTGTACTATCAAACGCCCGGTGGAACACCGCAACTTTGTTGTAACGATGGCACAAGTCACTCATTATTTTTGTTTGATTGATATTTATCGATAAATCTTCTGTAAGAAACCCAAACACTAGACCATCTGCCCCTTGTTGTAACAACAATTCTCCATCAACTAAGAGGGTACTAAATTCATCCTCATCGTACACAAATCCACCAGGTCGCACTCTGACCATACAAAGAATTGGAAGGGAAGTCAGCTCTCTTGCTTGTTTAAAAAGACCCATGGACGGGGTCAGTCCACCGACATGTAAACAGGAGTTCAATTCAATTTGATCAATATCGTATTGAATCGCTTTCTTAATTTCTGTTACGGATTGAACACATATTTCTATCTTCATGACTTCATTATACCTGTTCTTTCTGCTATAATACAATCACAAGCGACGAGAAAGAGAACTCAGCATAACATCTATAGAGAGTAAGTGGTTGGTGAAAACTTATGGTGAAAACTGAGAGATGGCTTTTGAGCTATTAATTCGATAGGTAGAATTAATCGTGATACTGCGTTAAAGTGAATGAGATAGTTTGAATAAAACTAAATTAAGGTGGTACCACGTTTCAAAGGCGTCCTTAGCTGGACCTTTTTTTATGGAGTAAAGGAGCATGATTCGATGAATAAAAATAAACCTTACTATATTACAACAGCCATTGCCTATGCATCAGGGAAACCTCACATCGGCAATGTTTACGAAATTGTTTTAGCCGATGCAATTGCACGATATAAAAGAGAACAGGGCTATGATGTCTTCTTTCAGACAGGCACCGATGAACACGGATTGAAGATAGCAACAAAAGCACAAGAAAAAGGGGTAACTCCTCAACAATATGTGGATGAAGTAAGTTCACAAATACAAGCTCTTTTTGACATGATGAACATTTCATACGATAAGTTCATGAGAACAACAGATCCAGTTCACAAAGAACAAGTGAGTAAAGCCTTTGAGAAAATGGTAAAACAAGGCGATATCTATAAATCTGTCTATGAAGGATGGTACTGTGTATCGGATGAATCATTCTTTACTGATGCTCAATTGGACGAAAATGGAAACTGTCCTGACTGCGGAAGGCCAGTTCATAAAGAAAAAGAAGAATCTTATTTCTTCAGATTATCAAATTATACAGATCAATTAAGACAACACATTGAAACGCATACACAGTTTATACAACCAGTTCAACGCAAAAACGAAATGATCAACAATTTCATTAATCCTGGACTTCAAGATTTAGCTGTCTCAAGAGCTACTCTAAAATGGGGTATCGAAACCTTTGATCCAAATCATGTGATTTATGTTTGGCTAGATGCTCTTATGAACTATATTACCTCATTAGGATTTGATGTCGATGGTGATCACGGTGATCTCTTCAAAAAGTACTGGCCAGCTGATTTACACTTAATTGGTAAGGACATTGTACGTTTCCATACGATTTATTGGCCAATCTTCTTAATGTCGCTGGGTGTAGAACTGCCAAAACAAGTTTTTGGTCACCCTTGGCTACTGGTCGGTGACTCCAAAATGAGTAAATCAAGAGGTAATACCATTTATGCGGATGACTTAACAAAAGTCTTTGGTGTCGATGCTGTTCGTTACATCATGCTACATGAAATGCCATTTGAACGAGACGGACACGTAACCAAAGAATCCATTATTGAACACATCAACAGTGAGCTGGCGAACGTCTTAGGAAATCTAGTGAAGCGTACTTTATCCATGACTAATAAATACTTTGATGGCATTGTCATGAACACTGAAGTGTCTGGTGAATTTGATCAAGACTTGATTGAGACACTCAGCACCCTAGCAAATAAAGTCTCAACAAAAATGGAAACACTGCATGTACAAGAAGCAATTTCAGAAATTATGGATGTGTTACGTCGATGTAACAAGTACATTGATGAAACAACTCCTTGGACACTTGATAAAACACCAGAAACAAGGCCACGTCTTCAAACAGTTCTTTATAATCTGCTAGAGTCCATTCGTATCGCAGCCATTCAACTCAGATCTTTCTTACCCGAAACTTCAGACAAAATCCTGAATGAACTGAATACAAACCAAAGAAGTTTTGAATCCAGCCAAACGTTTGGTCTTCTTGAAAATGGCATCGTCATTACCAAAGAACCATGGGTCTTGTTTGCTCGTTACGATATGGCTAAAACGCTTGAGTTGCTCGATGGTGAAAAAATAGTGATTGAACACAAACCAGAAATAACAGTTGATGACTTTAACAAAATAGAACTTAGAAAAGGGACTGTTCTCAGTTGCAAGAAACACCCAAAAGCTGATAAACTGCTCGTGTTCGAAGTCGATATGGGAGATAAAGTTCATCAAATCGTTAGTGGTATTGCCGAAAGTTATCAACCACAAGAACTTATTGGAAAAGAAGTCTTAGTTTGTGTTAACTTGAAACCAATCAAGTTACGTGGAGAACTCTCAGAAGGAATGATTCTCAGTGCAGAGATGGACGGTAAGTTCCAAGTCGTTGAGATTCCAAATGTTAAAAACGGAAGCGCAATCTTATAAATTTAGCAAACAAAAAGCCACCCATCGCTCAGCGATTTGGGTGGCTTTCTTTTTATTTTTTAGTCGACAGCGTATAGTGCGAAGTCATATCAAAGGGTTCTTCTTTTGTATAGAATTTTTCTGCTTTGAAATCCAAATTGACTCCATTTGGAACATTGGAAGGTTCAATCGCAATAGCACTATAATTCTTTGCTTTCTGTCCTTTTTCATTCACAAATCCTTCATCAAAGAAGTTTGCAGTATAAATAACAGCAACTTCTCCTGTTGATTTAATGTTCAGGGATTGTTTGTTGGTTGGTTCAAACAATGTAATGGAGTGTTTATCTGTTAAGATAAATGGATGATCAATCAACCGAGTTAACTCAAACTGTGGATGGTTTCTTTTGACTATTTTTCGAATCGTATTAGGAACCCTAAAGTCAAAAGCGGTATTTACTGTGTTTATTTTTTCATTACTTGGACAGTTGGTGTCATCCAACTTCACCACTTCATAAGCATCGACTGCCAAAAGATGATCTAAGATAGTATCGCTGTTTCCTAGGTTAAAGTACATATGAGTAGTCATATTAATTGGTGTTTTTGATTGTGGAAATGCTTTATGATTCACAATTAAGGTATAACCAGCCAATTTATAGGTAACAATGTACTTTATTTTCGATGGATATCCACCTGCGGTATGATCAACTTCCTTCGCAAAAACTAAACTTGGGAAACGATCATCATCTTCATAATATACATCCATGTTAACAGTATGCAGACCTGTCTTACCTCCATGTAAATGATTGGTCTTATCATTAATATCCAATTGATAAACTTTTCCATCCATTTCAAATTGTCCATTTTTAGTTCGACCTGCTAGTGGACCAATAGTCGATCCTAAATAATAGCTATTGTTCAGATACTGTTCTTTATCTTGGTAAGAACAAACAATATTTTCTCCATGATTCACTAATCGAAAAGAGGTAATCGTTGCTCCTAATGTTAATGCTTTTATTTCAATGAAGCCATTGCTCATGGTTACTTCTGAAATAACTTCTTTTTTTTGTTTCAAAACTTCATTAATTGTAATCATGTTCATTCTCCTTGTGATTATTATATCATAGAGATCTACTAAAAACTTAAACTGACGAATCAATTTAAGCTTTTTGTTTGTTATAGAATTTCGTGTGCTCCAGCACCTACGCTTGCTACATAGAAATCTGCTTGATAACCAATTTTTTCAAGATAATCAGCTCCAACATTTTGGATAAAGTCATCAATCTTATCGTTCTCAACAATAGCGATTGCACAACCACCAAATCCAGCTCCAGTCACTCGAGCTCCTATGATACCTGGTTGTTTCCACGCACTCTCAACCATTGTATCTAACTCAATCCCTGTTACTTCATAGTCGTCCCGAAGGGAAACATGAGATTGATTCATTAATCGACCAAATTCAGCTAAATTATTTTCTTGAAGCACTTGAGAAGCTTTTAGTGTTCTCTCATTCTCAGTCACCGCATGTTTAACCCGTCGATACATTTCTTCATCTGGAATTAAATGTTTCAGTGATTCCAGTTGTTCAAAAGACAACTCACAAATCGCTTGAATATTGACTTCTTTTTGTAGAAGCACTAGGGCCGCTTCACATTGAGCACGGCGATCATTGTATTTTGATTCATTGAGACCGCGTCGCTTATTTGTATTACAAATTACAATTGAATGATTGTCTAATTCTACAGGAATGTACTTATACTCTAACGTGTTTGTGTTTAAAAGAATTGCGTTATCTTTTTGACCTAAACCACTCGCAAACTGATCCATGATGCCTGAGTTAACCCCTACAAATTGATTTTCTGCTTTTTGAGACAAAAGGGTACATTCAACCATTGATAAACCAAAATTGAAAAGAGTATTTAGCATCCAAGCAGTAACAACTTCAATCGAAGCAGAAGACGATAATCCTGCTCCATTAGGAATATTTCCCATATAGTACAAATCAAGACCTACTGGTATTTCATAACCAGCTTCCTGAAATTTCTTGATAACTCCCTTCGGATAGTTTGCCCAATCATCTTTTGGATCATTGACTAACCCATCCAAATGACTAACAATTACCCCTAAATCTTCAAAGTTTTCTGAGAAAAAGTGAAGTTGACGATCCTCTCGTTTATTAATCCATAAGTATGTTCCATAAGTAATTGCACAAGGAAAAACGTGACCACCACTGTAATCAATGTGTTCCCCAATTAAATTAATTCTCCCTGGTGCAAAATATTTGTTTGAATAGGTTTCTTTTGTATTTAGCATTCTATTCTCCTACTTTTTAACTAATGTCTTACGAACGTCTAAGGCTACAGCAACAACAATAACAATCCCTTGAACAACATAAGTCATGTTGACATCGACACCATTAAACTGTAGAGCAGTCTTTAATAATTCAAAAACCACGACCCCAAGCAATACTCCTTGTGCTGTTCCTACACCACCACTGGTCGAAACACCACCAATGGTTGCGGATGCAATTGCTTCCAATTCGTACCCTTGACCCATGTTGACTGTCGTAACACCTGTTTTAGCTGAAAGTAAGAATCCTGCGATACCATAAAGAACAGAAGCCAGTGTAAAAATAACAATCTTTGTTTTACGTGTGTTGACACCTGAAACTTCTGCAGCAATTTCGTTACCACCGATAGCATACATGTATTTACCATGTTTAGTCTTTTTATAAAGAATATACATTAAGACACCTACAACGAGGGCGAAGAAGAATAACCATGGAATTTTCAATCCATCGGCTCCTAAGGAAATCCCTTGGGTACCAATTTTGATAAAAGTTGATGTTTCTTTACCTGTTGCAGTAAATTGACCGATTGGACGAGCTTTTGTTAGCAGCAAATTGAGTCCGTAAACCGTGATTTGCATCCCTAATGTCGCAATAAATGCAGGTACATGTAAAAACGAAACGACCAAACCATTGATTAACCCAAAAATCATAGCGACAGCGACAGCTGCAAGTAATCCAACGACAACGTGCTGTTGACCTAAACTTGGGAATAAATCATTCGCCGCTCCTTCAACTTGCATTAATCCTCCAGCCACAACTGAAGATAATCCGACAATCCGTCCTGCAGATAAGTCTGTTCCACGAGTAATTAAAATACCGGAAACTCCTAATGCGATGATGTATCGAACCGATACGTTTGATAATAAATTATTTAATGTCCCCCATGAAAAGAAGTTTTTTGCATTAAATGCAGTAAAAACCACCATTGCAACAACAACCAGTACCAAGGCATTGTTAATTAAAAATTCTTTACCATTTATCTTTTTCATTGTACTCTCTCCTACATATATTTAGTCGCCAATTCCAGAACTTTTTCTTGAGTTGCTTCTTTTGAATCAAGAAATCCCGAAACACGACCTTCGCACATAACCATGATACGATCTGAGAAACCAATTAACTCTGCCATTTCAGAAGTAACCATAATAACACTTTTTCCTTGTTTAACAAGATCACCAATGATTTGGTAAATTTCATATTTTGCTCCAACGTCAATACCACGCGTTGGTTCATCTAAAATCATAATATCAGGGTTATTTGCCAACCAACGAGCGATAATTGCTTTTTGTTGATTCCCACCAGATAAATATTGAATTAATGTTTTTTGGCTTGGTGTTTTTATACTTAAAGCATTGATGCTTTTAGTAACGATTTCGTTTATCTTATGTTGTTGGAGTAATCCATTTTTTACATACTGGTCAACCGAGGAAATTGCGACATTATCTTCAACCGATAATACCCCGAAGATTCCACTGTTACGGCGATCTTCTGTTAATAAGGCAATTCCATTGGCAATCGCATCTTGTGGGCGTCTAATGTCAATCTCTTTGTTGTTAACAAATACTTTTCCACTTACTTTAGAACGAATTCCATAAATGGCTTCCATTAACTCTGTTCGTTGTGCTCCAACTAGTCCACCAACTGCCAAAATTTCACCTTTTTTCAATTCAAAGGAACAATTTTTAAAAGATAATGGATTCGGTGACGTATAATTTTCAATACGAAAGATTTCTTCATCGGTCGCCATGGATACTCTTGGCGGAAATAAACTTGTTAATTCGCGTCCAACCATGTTTGATATTATTTTATCGGTCGTTAATTCCGACGCTGGCCAAGTTCCAACATATTGACCATCTCGCATAATTGTTACTTCATCAGAAATTCTTAAGATTTCATCCATTTTATGTGAGATATAAATAATCGCCACACCTTTACTTTTAAGATTATTAATAATCTCAAATAATTTTTCAACTTCATTTGAAGTTAATGACGATGATGGTTCATCCATAATTACAATTTTCGCGTGATGTGATATGGCTTTCGCAATTTCTACCGATTGCATTTGTGAAACAGTTAATTCATTTAGCATTGTTTTTGGATCAACATTGTATCCAATTTCATTCAAATAGATATTTGTTTCTTCATTCATTTTTTGATGATCTACTAACCCAAACTTATTTAGTGGATATTGTCCAAGAAAAATATTCTCTGCAATTGTCATCATTCGAATCGGTTGTAATTCTTGGTGAATCATGGCTACCCCATGGTCTAAAGCTTCTTTTGAATCGTTAAACTCAACTTTTTGACCATCAAGAAAAATGTCACCACTGTCTTTCTTATAAATCCCAAACAAACATTTCATCAGGGTTGACTTCCCGGCACCATTTTCCCCCATAAGCGCATGTACAGTTCCTGGTTTTACCTTTAATTGAGCATTATCAAGGGCCTTAACCCCTGGAAAAGCTTTGTTGAGATCAACCATTTCTAATATATAGTTGCTCATAAGATCTCCTTTGCTAGAATATGAATCAAGTGTGCCCGCAAGCACACTCGATTCGTTTATTAATGTAAATTTCTAAGTAAACTATTCAATTGGCTTATCTGTAATTGTTTCAAGACGAGCTTTATATTTTTCAATAGTTTCTGTACGATAATCTTTACGTACTAGTTTAGCATCATCAGCAGTCATTACTTTGACATAATCGTGCCAGTAGTATGGTTCTACTTCTTCACCATTTAGTAACTTAACCGCAACATCTGCAGCAGTATGAGCTTGGTTATAGTGGTCATTTAGAACAGTTCCTGTATATTTTTGTTCAAGAACTAAATCAACAACCTCTTGTAAAGCATCAACTGAAACGATATAAATATCTTCACCGACAACACGTCCAGCAGCGTTAATTGATGTTAGAGCACCTAGTCCCATTCCATCGTTATTAGCGAAGACAACTTCAATGTCATCACCAAATTGTTGAAGAGCGTTTGCTGTTAACGGTTGAGCTTCTTCAGCTTTCCAGTTAGCACGTAGGCCTTGACCTAAACGTTCAGTTTTAATTACTTTTTCTAAAGCTTCAATCGAATATTGTGTTCTTTGTTGAGCATCTACGTTTTCAGTATCACCAAGAAGCATAATGTACTTAACAACACCATCTCCATTGATATCGCCTTTATTTGGTAAATCAGCAATAATTTCACCTTGGAAAGTTCCTGATTGACGAGCGTCAACCCCAACATATGTTGTTTTTCCAGGGAAAATTGATAATGTGTCAACAGCAGGTTCACGGTTGATTAATACAACTGGAGTTCCTTTTTCTTTCGCCGCATTTAAGAATATGTCTGCACCACTTGGAGAAACCAAGTTAGCGATAACTAAATCTTTACCTTGAGTAAGGAATGTGTTTAGTTGTTCGTTTTGTTTGTTAGGGTCATTCGCAGAGTCAACAATTTCAACATTGTAAGTGACATTATCTTTTTCGCCTAACTCTTTAAAATACTTTTGAAGTTCATTACGGTAAAGTGTCATGAAGTTATCATCAAATTGATAAATTGCGACACCAATTTCATAGGTTTTCTTTTCAGCTGGAGGTGTTTCGCCACCGTTAGCTGGAGGAGTTGGATCTTCTTTATCGGCTGTACAACCTACTATGAGTAGAGACACCAACAAAACTAAGACCAATTTAAAAAGTTTTTTCATTTTGTGTTCTTCCTTTCTTGAACTAAATTCTAGTAAACTTTTACTACTAGCAATTTTATTTTAATCAATGAAAGCGCTTGTGTCAATAGATTTTGTAATTATTTCTAATTTAAAGCGTTTTCACAGTGTCTAATTTACTAAATTAGAACTTTATTTACTAATTATCATTTACTTTAAAGACCGAACTACGTTCAATCAACTTAGTAGAGCAGAGAATTTTTACAGGGATGTTATTGTCGGTTTTAAGCATAAACTCCATTAAATTGCCCGCCATTTCACCCATATATTTCGTATCAATTTTTAGTGTAGTTAACGGTGGATTGAAAAACTTACTAGTAGCAATGTCATTGTAACCAACAACGGACACTTCAATATTCTTGCCTTTTTGTTTCATTTCCCCCAGAGCTCTCAAAGACCCCATGGCTATACTGTCACTTGCACAGATAAAAGCGGTTGGTATCTTGTCTTTCATAAGTGCTTTATTCATCATATCATAGCCAGTTAACCCATCAAAGTTACGAATATACAAATCATTCTTCCCACCAATTAAGTCACCATCTTCATCGATGTGTTTGATATAAGCTCTTTCTCTTGCATCAACAAAAGGAATATGGGTTGGTCCTAAAAATTCTTGACCCCCAATAAAACCAATGTGACGATGTCCTTTTGACTTTAGGTATTCAATAATTGTGAGAGTCCCTTTTTCTAAGTCACTCACGACACATGAATATTTTGAACCATCAGGATTTGAGTCGACAAAGACAATATTTGGGAATGCCGCATGCAAATCTCGTGCTTGTTGCTTTGAGAATTTTCCCATACAAATGATTCCACTTAAAAAAGTATCGTCAAAGATATCTGACAAGTTCTCTTGATAATAGCGCCTAACCCCAATTTTTCGATTGATAAAATAGTTTTCAACACTTAATCTCAAAGCATAATAGTATGGATCTTCAACTTCTTGATAACTCGAGATCCACTGCACTAAACCGATAACGACGCGTTCACTCGCATGGCGTCTTTTCTTAACTTTGTACCCTAATTCGTTCGCAATCCGAATCACTCGTTCTCGTGTTTCTTCTTTTACCGATAGTGTTTTATCTTCATTTAAAATTCTTGAAACACTTGCTTGAGATACTTTTGCTTTATTAGCAATATCCTTAATCGTCGCCATGTTATGGTAACCTCTTGAGTTGACTAGCTGTATACAAGTCATACCATTGTTTTGTTGTTAACTGTAATTTGAGTGATTGAATCTGATTTAAAATTCTTTCTTGTTTCATTGAACCTAAAATCACAACAATGTTCAGAGGATGACGTTTTATCCACGCTAACATCACCTGATCAATTGATTGAGCAGTTAAATCATGTTTCATTGACATTAATTGTTTCTTTAAGTAATCATTTTTATAATCTTCACTAAATATTTCTCCCCCACCTAACGGCGAATAAGACATCACCTGAAGGTCATAATAACTACATCTTTCAATCACTCCATTTTTAAAATGTTCTAAGTGATCGACACTAATTTGAATTTGATTGAC
Source organism: Erysipelothrix sp. (assembly GCA_012728555.1). GTDB lineage: Bacteria > Bacillota_I > Bacilli_A > Erysipelotrichales > Erysipelotrichaceae > DUUI01. The sequence goes on along the minus strand of JAAYEW010000116.1, from coordinate 5,942 downwards.
AAAAATGTCAGGAAATTCTTTAATCATTGCATCAAGTTGTGGCACTAAGAAGTTTGATACCCCAAAGTATTTTACTTTTCCACTGTCTCTTAATTCATGAAATGCTCTAGCAACTTCTTTGTAATTCATTAAATGATCTACACGATGGATTAAAAGAACATCCAAATAATCTATTTGAAGGTCCAACAAAATACTATCCACTCTTTTTAAGATATATTCATAGGATGTTTCGTAGTATGAGTAATAATACTCACTGGGTGTATCGTTCTTAACAATCCCACATTTACTAACGATTACCATTTGTTCTCTTAATTCTGGATGCGCCTTTAAAACACGACCGAACTGAATTTGTGCCAAACCATTACCATAGATATCAGCATGGTCAAAAGTTGTAACACCATGGGCGATACAAGTTTTAATTAAGTCATAAAGCTGTTCATCTGTTAATTTAGCATCTGTCAACCGCCACAAACCTAAAGCAAAGGGTGATAAATACTCATTATTTGGTTTCATAAAAAACACCTCATCTCTACTATCATTTTAGTAAATATTTAGTTAAAAATAAAGCGTTTACATGAATTATTTTAACATTTTTTTAAGTTTATTCCTTAAAATCACTAAGTAAACAAATAAACCAACACTTATGATGATTAAAAACATAAAAATCATGGATTTATACAAGATATACATATACACCGAAAAAACCATCATCACACCAATAATTAGTAATCCAAAATATTCGAGTCGTTTGTTAATTGCTTCAATGAGAGACTGACGTGTTTTACGATGTGCCATTATTTCAGTATCTTGATAGTCTCTAACAAAAAATAACCAAAGTCCCTTGTTTGATAAATAGGATGTAACTAACTCAAACCCTTGTTGAGTGTAAAAAGACAACTCTTCTTCGTGAAACTCTTCTGGATAATACTCAACGAGATATTGTTTTGTAAGAGGTTCTCTTTTTTCAAAAACATAACCATTTTGATTATAATCGATGAGAAAAAAACCTTGTTCTGCTTTTTGATTCAAATAAGCTTCTTCTTTCTCAAATTCATAAACATTAAAATCTTTCTTTTCAACAAACATCTAAATTATCCTTTCTTTTGATACAACCGAAGCACAAATTCAAAAGTGATATCAAGCTTCTGTAACTGTAATAAATTTTCGATACTTCCCTGTTTTGTTTTGTATTGATAAGGGGTCATGGCTAAAAGATTTTTTAAATCATCCTGAATCACAGTTGCTTTCGATTGAACTTGCTTTTCTTCTATTTTAACAAGCTTTTCGTGTTCAATTGGTTCAAGTTGATTTGGATGAACTTCTGAATACAACACCTGTTTCATTTCCATTAAATGAGTAGTGCCAACATCGATAAATAACAGGTAACCGTTTGGTTTCACTAGCCTAAGGCACTCATCAATAAATTTTGGAGCAAATCCGTTCAGTAATACCTCATACTCATTATCTACTACTGGACACTTCGCAATCGATGCAATCACATATTGAATTTTTTTACTCTTCTTGCTCGCTTTAATAATCGCTTCTTTACTTAGATCAATTCCTAAAGTCTTTTCAATGGATAATCCTTCACTAATTGCTTGGGTGTAGTATCCTTGTCCACATCCTACATCAATCAGCGAGGATACATTATAGGGCTCTAACAATTGAAGACATCGTTCTACTAGAAACTGATAGTACCCTTGATTTAAGAAACGATCTCTGCTCTGTATCATTGCTTTGTTATCACCCTGATTGTTCTTATTTGAAATGTGCAAGTTAAAATAACCAACTTTAGAGCGATCAAAATGATGGTTATTTTTACAATAAGCTTCCTGCTTATCTTGTAGCAACAATTCTTGACACAAAGGACACTTTAATGAACTCATTAGCTCGTATGGTGATATTTGTCGTATACTTCGTTTTTAGATAAGTTGTGTTTTTTTGCAATTTCCTTGATGGCCTGTGAAGCACTAAATCCTTGTTCAACGAGTTCATCAATTAAAGTTGATACATCAATTTCTGCGATATCTGCTTCTTTTTCGTGTGGATTTCCTTTGACAATTAAGACAAATTCACCTTTTAATTCAGTAGCAACATCAAGTATTTCCGAGAATTTTCCTCTTAAAAACTCTTCGTGTTTTTTGGTCATTTCTCTTGCTAAACAGGCTTCTCGATCTCCAAAGACTTTGATCATTTCTTCAAGAGCAGAAGTTAACTTATGAACCGAGACATAAAATATCATGGTGTAACTAAAGTGTTGGTACTCTTTTAAGATTCTTCTGAGTTGTTTATTTGTTGAGGGTAAAAAACCATGAAATAAAAACGGTTGAGTAATAATTCCAGAACTAACTAAAGCATTAACAAAAGCACTCGGTCCTGAAACAGGGACGACATTGTACCCGGCTTTTATACAGGTGCTTACTAATAAATTACCTGGATCTGAAATAAGTGGATAGCCAGCATCACTCACGAGTGCTACGTTTTTACCACTATCTAAAAGTTTCATAATTCCTAAGACACTTGATTCTTCGTTGTGAGAATGGTGTGATATTAGAGGTGTCACAATATTATAGTGATTCAGAAGAGTCATGGTTGTTCGGGTATCTTCACAGGCAATAATATCGACAGACTTCAAGATATCGATAGCACGAAACGAAAATTCAGACATATTTCCTATGGGTGTAGCAACTAAATAAAGTGTATTAATATCATTTTCAAAACTTTTTTGTCTATACATTTTTTTCATCCTTTATGATTTCATCAAATGGTAAGACTAAAGACTCTTCGCGATTAGATAAGGTGATTTGTTGATTAATAAGGTTGATTTCTTTTACTTTATACTTCTTATCTTTATAATCAAACATTGAGTTTAGTTTTGGTAATCCTTCTTTTGCTAATGTGTATTCTTCGTTTTCGTATCGCAAACAACATTTTAGTTTTCCACATTGGCCTGATAATTTATTCATGTTCAACGATAGCATTTGATTTTTTGCCATATTAATGGACACAACATCAAAATCTTTTAGGTGGCTATGACAACACAAGGTTCTGCCACAGACGCCTAATCCACCTACCATTTTCGCTTTATCCCGTTGGCCTATTTGTTTGAGTTCAATTCGACAAGGGAAAATAGTGGTCAATTCCTTAAGTAGTCCTCTAAAATCAACACGATTGTCTGAGACATAGGTAATAATTAATTTGTGAGTATCGAGTGTAAATTCGACATCCACTACATTCATATTTAGTTTTTCTCTCTCAATCGCTTCTTCGATAGGACGTCTAGCATCAAAAGCTTTAACCTTGTTCGCTTTGTATTGAATATAGTCCTGTTCTGTTCCAACCCGTAATGCTGGTTTTAATTCCAAAGAGTGATTGAGTTTATCAATCGTCTGATATTCTTTAGCAACAATTCCTAATTCAACCCCTCGTGCTGTTTCAACAACGACATAGGAATCTTTTGTATAAATATCATTGTTTGATCCAAAGGTATATTCCTTGCTTAGACCTATAAATTTAACAAGGATAAATCCTTGAAACTCTTGTTTTTGTTCGCTCATTTAAGCACCTCCCTAATCCGGTAGCATCCCTCATCCACTAATAAATTTATATTAGTAGAGGGATTAATCTTTGATAACAAATTTGTGAAGATTAAATAGAGTTGACTATCTATTTCAATGGATTTGTATGTTTTTAATCGACCATAGAGTCCTTCTCTTAAAATATAACAGATAATTGAGAAAAATAGCGATATTTTTTTACTATCAAAGTTTTTTGTTTGTAACCCAACAAGCGCAACATCGACATTCTTATCGAGTTCATCAAAAAAATAATCAATGAATTGAAAGACGTCTTGATTGTTCTGATCCGCCAAAAACTGATCTTTTTGTTCTTGGGAATCACTTTGATGGATGGCATATCGCAACTTCCAATCATCGGTGTCTTCATAGGTTTTTTGGTCTGTATCTAAAGTAATGACAACACAGCGAGACTGTATTGTGGGCATCACCAGTTGCAGTGAATCCGTCGTAAAAATAAAAGAGGTTGTTTGTCCTTCGGGTTCTTCGACAAATTTTAAGATTGAATTGAGTGCACTACTGCTGGCTTGATGGCATTGATGAAAAATTACAACTTTTTGATTGAATTTCTCTAGAGCCGTTTTATTAAATTGTTCTTGAATTTTTAATATTGCTTCTTTTTTGATTGTCGCTTCGCTACCATCAATTAAGACAAAGTCGACACTACTCCCATTATTAAAAGCCTCGAGTCTTTCTTGAAGTAAGGCAGTTTCCGTGCTGTGTGTCATGATACTGGCAGCTAACCATTTGGCTGAGTTCAGTGCATTGTTTCCTACTAATAAATACGCATGGGATAGCTTGTTTTCATGAATGCTATTTTCGATTATTTTGTATAATGTTGGTTGATTATTCTTGTTCATGTTCTTGTAACCACTGATCAATGTAATTGGTGACTTCTAAACTGAGTGCATCAATGGGTTTGGTCGCATCAAAAAGAATCATTCTGTCTTTGTAGCGTTCTTTGATTAATTCATACCCACTGCTAACTTTTAAGTGAAACGATAAGTCTTCTTGATCCAAACGATCTTTGTATTCTCTTTTACTGATTCTTTTTAACCCTTCGGAAGCATCAATATCTAAGAAGATTGTGAGCTCTGGCATGTGTCCTTCAATTGCAAACATGTTTAAGTTGTAAACATTTTCAATGCCAATATTGCGTCCTACCCCTTGATACGCAAGAGAGGAGTCCACAAAACGATCCGAAATAACAATTCTTCCGCTATTGATATTAGGAATAATCTTCTCGACTAAGTGTTGACGACGGGATGCAGCATAAAGCAGAGCTTCGGTCTTAGCATCCATCTCTGTATTTTCTGGATCAAGAATCAAATCTCTAATCTTTTCGGCAATTCGGATTCCTCCAGGTTCGCGTGTATAAATCACATCGTATCCACGATGTTTCAATTGTTCATATACCAAAGTACTGATTGTTGTTTTCCCACTTCCATCAGGTCCTTCGAATGTTATAAAATGTCCTTTTTTCATCTTCTCTATCCTTTAGTAACTCAATTATACACATTTAATTGTCACTTGTAAAAGTAACAGAGAGTTAGTGATATAATGATTCAAAATGACACATGGGAGGTATACAATGAAGTACCATGAAAAAACAATTTTAAGTGAAACGATGTATGAAGGAAAGATTATTACCGTAAAAAAAGATCTTGTATCCCTTTCCGCCAATAACCAACACGTCCCTCGTGAACAGGTCGTTCATAGTGGTGGGGTTTGTGTTGCCGCAAGATTAAACAACGGAAACTACTTGCTGGTTTCACAGTATCGTTATGGAGTCCAAGAAACTAGCTTGGAGTTTGTGGCAGGTAAGCTTGAGGTGGGGGAAGATCCTCACCAAGCTATTCGAAGAGAACTTGAGGAAGAAACAGGATACAGAGCCAATTCGTGGAACTACTTGGGTGTCATTTATCCTTCTCCGGCTTATTTGTCTGAAAAGATTCACTTATTTTTAACTGAGGATCTAACTAAAACTCAAACCAATTTGGATGAGAATGAATTCTTGGAGGTGGCTGAATATAGCCTAGACCAACTGAAAAAGATGGTAAAGTCGAACACCATTAAGGATGCGAAGACCATTGTTTTGATTTCAAGGCTATAATTTAACTATTTTAACTTTGTTATACAACCATAGTTGACAAGAATTACTAATTATTGTACGGTTAAGATAATATAAATGTGTCGGATAGGAAAAAGAATATGCAAACTAAATCCATCTCAAAATTTACTCAAATAATAGTACTACTTCAAATTAGCTTAACATTAATTGCTTGTAGTAATGAACCTGTTAAAAAGCCAGTTCTTTCAGACTCCATTCAAACAAATTTTTCAAACCTTAATATCAATATACATACT
>JAAYEW010000115.1 GCA_012728555.1 Erysipelothrix sp. | reverse complement strand
TACCAAAACATCCTGAACTTTATGAAGACAGTTAGCAGTTTCGTTAATTTTTTTAAGCTTGTCAAGTGAATATACAGTAAAGACTTCCACTCCATACTTTATCAGTTGTTCCAATTGACCAAAAGGTGGCTGTACCAAATGACCAACATTTCCAATTGGAATATGATTATTCATCATGACTTGAGCTTCACGAAAATCAACAACTACTGCTCCTTGGTAGCCTAATTCCATTAACCTTTTCGCAATTAGTGGATTTCTTCCTAGCTGTTTTAGCATAAAATACAGCCCAATCGAGTGTTTATTGGCTGCGTCAATAATTAATTTAGCATTCTCGATAAGAACATCCATGTCGACCACAAAAGTATCTGGTTCAATGAGTCCTTGTTGATGCATCGCAATGCTGTAGTCAATTAATGGTCGATTGCGACGCAGAACTGTGTCTAAGAACATGCACGCACCACCTTAAGTGTTTCTTCTAAGATGCGAATAACGGTTTGGCTACCACTGCGCATTGGATTGATACGAATCCAATACAGACTAAACTCAGGATCACTATCGATCATCGTTTTTGAGACACGATAAAACATTGGAGCAATTTCGTATTTGCTTTCTGCTCCAATTGGATAGGGTGCAGCCCCAAATTGTGGCGCAAGTTCAAGTACTTGTGCTGCAATCGGTTCTTCAAAGCGTACACAAACTACTTTGGATTGAGCGTTGACAACGACGGCATCCTGAATTCCATTAATTACTTTGTGTTTTAGAGTCTTGGCAATTTCTTCAACTTGCTGGGCTTGAATCGCTAAGGATACTGGCGCATAGACCAGTCCTCTCAAGGCTTCTAATGCTTCCCACCCTTGGGTTTGAGTACCCCCAGAGTAATGATATTGACGGATGGTTGAGATGTATTCTTTTTGTCCGACAACACAGCCTATTCCTTCAGGGCCTAGCAGTTTGAACATTGAAAAACAAGATAGAGTGGCCCCTTGTTGTACACCAATGTGATGGACTTTGCAGACAGCATAATTGTCGTCAGTTACAATTCGAATCTTTGGATTAATTTCTTGAATGACTCGAATAACTTCTGAACTCTCATAACTGTCTTGGAGTTGCTGACGAGTCAATTGAACTAGGACGACAGTAATCTCGGGATGTTTTCTTAAGGTTTCTTGAATCTCTTGAGGGTTATTATAGTCACAAGTCACAATTTGAGCATTCAGAGTCTCTAGCGTTGTTTGAGTTGTTGAATAAATTGGAGCAGTGTGCACAAGAACCACTCTATTTTCTTCAAAGACACTTTGTAGTGCTTCACGAATCGCAGCTGTTCCGGCTCCTCTTACAAAACAGGCATCTTCTGCGTCAAAAAATTTAGCGATGACTTCTTCTGCTTTGCGGGTCGTTTGCGGTTGATTGAGTTCTGGATTAACTCCTAAATCACCGCGATTAAGTAGATCCATGCCCTGAAACACAGTGGTTATAGTGTCGACGAGTTTAAATTGAAGATGCATCGCTTCTTCAATGGTGATACTTTTTAATGGATAGGCTTGCATATTAGTCCTCCTGGAAGAGTCGTTGTGGATTGTCTTGAACCATTAGCTGAATAGATTCTTCGGTAATGCCTGCTGCTTTCATTTTTGGGATAAAGGTTTTAAAAAGGTAGTCATAGCCAATGCCTCCTTGATAGTTGAAATTTGATTTTCTAGTAATGTCTAAAGAGAGTGTGACATGACTTAATTGATGATTTTCTTGAAGATTGAGTAGAAATTCAATCCGTTTGTCATCTGGGAAGTAATTATCTTTACCAATGGTATCAAAAGCAACATTGAAACCGAGCTCAATGAGCTGTTTAATTTGTTGTAAATTACCACTCAGATCTTGATGGCCAATAATCACTCTTGAGGGATCAATGCCTTTATCAAGAAAAAACTGAGCTTGTTCTAGAGCCATTGTACCTAAAGTAGTATGAGTAGAAATTATTGTGTTGGTTTTTTTGGCAGCGATAACTGCTGCTTCAAAGACTTTCTTTTCCATGGGTTCAAATGCATTGTGACTGGTTCCAATTTCTCCAATAATCCCAGCTTTTGTGTTGGTTTTGTCGATTCCTTCTTCAATTTCGTCTATCATCCACTGTGCTAACTCGTCGATAGAATACGTATAAACGAAATCTGGTAGGAATGGTTCTTTATAGAATCCAGTAGCTTGAATGATATTAATGTTTGATAGTTCTGCTACACGATTGACATAGTCGACATTTCGACCCATTCCTTTAGCAGTAACATCAATGATGTTACGGACACCATGCTTGTAGAGTGTTTTGTACTCATTGACAGTTTCATCAAAACAGTCTAAAAAACAATCTGGGTTATTTTTGATTTTGGATAAATCAATAGTGGTGTGTTCATGAATGAGTGTTAATCCTGGTACAAGTTTTGACATAGTTTCCCTCACATATTTTCTATTGAGAAGTAGTTTTCTTCTAGAGCTGAACGGACAAAGGGTATTTTGTTTGCTAGATTGAACATGGCTAAAATAGCATCCGGTTCAGATTGGCAGATGATGAGTGTAGATACTGCTAAATCGTTGGATGGTATTGTTAGAGCGGAGAGGCCTAACATGTTGATAACGGTTAAGTAGTATTTGTGTCCATTTTGTTGTTTTTGTTTAGTTGAATTTGAGTAATTTCCCATCACAGAATCTCCATAATCTAATACATCTACGGGTCCTTCAAAGGTGATTAACAACTGATTGTTAAAGTCAAATTGCTGTAAGTCTTTGATTAGTTGATGTCTTGAAGAAGAGTCGTAGTTCATCATAAGGGTTGTGTCGCAGTTTAGTACCTTTTTCACTTGATTGTATTGAGCGATTTGCTGGTCATTTTTTGGAGTTGCGATGACTGTGTTTAGTTTCTTTGCGGTTTTCCAGTGAAGGTGTACGTTTACTAGATTTCTTAGTGGATCGAGTTGTTTACTCATGTATCCAATCGATGGAGTAAAGATAATGGAGTCAGTGGATTTTTTTTGAAATCGTTCCATTTCTTTTTGACAGATAAGTGGGCTGATGAATCCAAATAGATTCAGCGCAGCAGCGGGTGCTAGAACGGACCCTCCTCCATCGGTTCCAATACCAAGATCGTTGATACCAAGAAAAACATTGATGGCTGTTCCACTGGAAGAGCCTGTCATGTATCTTCCGGTGATTGGGTTGTGTAAACTGAGATCAATGGCTCTACCATTGTGCGACATTTTATCTTTGGTGTGAATCAGATACCCTTCTTTTTGGAGTGTATCAAGATACTCTGATGGAAATACGTGGGTGTTTTTCACACCCACGTAGTATACTGGTTCACCATTCTTGATTCTGTTTTCGCATTCTTCAATAATCTCAGGATAGACTTTGTATACCGATTGACAATTTAAAGCACGAAAGGTTTTCTTTGCAAATGATGAAACTTTTTTCATAATTATGCTACGACTGGGATCACGTAAAGTCCAATAATGACAAGAACGTTAACAATGAGTCCGAAAGCGATAGCAGCGACTGGTCCTACTGCTAGGTCGACGATTGGTTTCTTGGATTGTTTGTTGAGTAAGTAAACTCCGATAACAAACAAAGCACCAATGTTGTTGACCATACTGTTGGCTGCGATGACCCCTCCTACTAGAAGTGCTACTTCAAGTACACGACTCATGGATGTTCGAATGTGTTCACCCATTTCTCTGACTCCTGGGAAACTGTCGAGAGCTTTGGCAAAGAAGTCAATTAAGAACACTTCTAAGATAATGACAGCAGCACCTGCGATTAATGCAAGAAGCGGATTACCATGTAGGGCAATTCCTACTGCGAAGACAAAGGTTGCTCCTGCAGTTCCATAAACACCAGTCACGATTGCGGTTGTAAAGACAAGTGGAATAAATCCGATAGCGCGGGCAAAGGCTGCCATGGCTGCGTTTGCATATTCACTTTCAGCAACTAGTGCAAGGGAAGCTGGATCTCCTGCAACGATGCTTAAACTAGCTCCTGCTGCTAATAGACCACCCATAATGCCTAAAATCCCCCAATTATTTCTAATTCGAGATACTTGAGTTGCGAAGACGTTGGTTAAATCTTGGGTAGAAGTTGATTTTGATCTGTTTTGCATTGCAAATACGATCATCATGACGGTTCCAACTAACATGGCAATTCCTTCAGCATTTAGTGTTACTTTGAAGTCACCTAATGCGAACGCACCAAAACGTTTGACAACAAACCATACTACGACGGTAACAAGACCAGTAATAGATCCTTTTTTAAAGCCGTGTTGCATTGCGATGGCTACTGCTGGGAAGATAGCAAAGGCTGCTGTTACTGGTGCACTGACGCTTCCTAGTTGGCTTAGGAAATTGAATGGTAAACTTGCAAACAAGTCAGCAATAAATCCTAATCCTAATAAGAGTCCTGCTCCATAGAGTGCGCCTGCAACCCCTGCTGCAATCGTTCCAGTTAGATTGTCTTTGAAGACTGTTCCGATTATATCGGTAGTGAGTAAGATTGAGTGAATTAAAATGATTGATGCGGCAATGGAGGTTGGAATTCCAAATCCGACTACAAGTCCAAAACTAATCGCAAAACTGGTTGCTGCAAGTTCGGCACGGCTCATTTTTCCTTCAAAATACTGTGGTACGATGGGTCTAAATCCATCATTAAATACGGCAATTCCCTTGTTAGCTAAGACGGCAGCAAGTCCGCCGATTGCCATAATGACAATGTACTCTAATGCGTTTTCCATATTTTTCTCCTTATTGGTTAATTAACTCTCTGATGAGTATTGGTAATATTTGCTCAGTGTGTTGAGCTGTAAATCCAAATGCTTTTTTCCCCTTTTGGACTTCACTAACGATGAAGGCTTCATCTTTAATGTTTCCTGGCATAGACAGTGTTGAACATTGATCGGGTCCTACCAATGCGATTGCCATGGCGAGTGCTCCACCACCACCGGTATTACAAGCACCTACATAATAATCGTATTGATTTGACTTTAATGCCATGGCTGCATCCAAATCACTTTTGATGTCAACAGTAACCTGATCCTTGCCAATTTGTTTAATCATCTCTTCAATTTTCTTTTTATCGATTTGACCACCTACGACAATACGTTTCAATCTTCTTTTCCTCCTTTCTCTTGTAAGACATTGCACATGTGTAACCACAGGTACTGTTTTTCACTCTCTGGATAATCGACTGGTGATAGGATGAGTATCTCGTCGATTAGGTTGATGGCTAATTCGTATTTTTCATGGGAGACCACTTGCTTTAAAATGAACTCATCCAATGGGTTAACAATATTGTTATCACGAATACGTTGGGTCGCCATTGCTAGATGAGTCATAAAAACTGTTGCTGTGGACTGATCAAGTTGTTCTCTTTGAACAATCTTTTCATTGACCTTTAAACAAAATGTGTAGACGTCATGACTGATGACATTATTGTCTAATAATATCTTTAATCGTTCATCCATTGACTGCTCCTTTCAAAATACGTTATTTTGTATATTCAAACCTTACCACAGTATGCGCTTTCAGTCAATACTAAATCGATAATTTTAGAAAATGAAACATGGAACTTTCTATTAGTTCACATTGTCTGAGATATTATTATCGTGTATACTATTTTTATTAGGAGGAACGCATCGTGGCAAAAACACCAAAATTTACTAAGCATGGTTTGGCTCTTGAAGCACTGGCTAAATATTTCATGAGTGTCGATGTTAATACTCGAATTTTGACCGTCTCTGAGTTTGAGGCGTCCATTGAGGCGGCTCGGGGGACCATTCAAAATTCAATTAAACAACTGTGTGATGTAAAAGCGATCACTCTTGTGTCAAGAGGACAGCTAGGGACTTTTTTGGTGAATAAAGATTTAAAAGCGCTCTTAAAATATGCGGGTATTTCTTTTCTAATTGGGGTGATGCCCCTTCCCTACTCGAAATCTTATGAGGGTTTGAGTACTGGTGTATTACAGACAATGGAGAATAACTTGAATATTCCTGTAAATATGGCTTACATGCGTGGTGCTCACCGACGGGTTGAAATGATTCTTAATCAACGTTATGACTTTGCGATAGTCTCTAAGTTTGCAGCTTGTAATTATTTACAAAAAAATGATGACATTGAAGTCATCATTGAATTTGATGAGGGTAGCTTCTTAAGCAATCACGTTTTGATGTTTAATCAACCTCACTACACTGAAATACTAGATGGCATGCGAGTTGGAATCGATAGAGACTCCATTGATCAAAGCTCCCTAACCATACAAGCCACTCAAGGTAAAGACGTAAAGTTTGTTGAGGTCAGTTATAATCAACTGATTAATAAACTGATGCACGATGAGATTGATGCTGCTATTTGGAATGGAGATGAAGCAAAGTTACATCTTGACCACTTCTATATTCATAGTTTGAATCTAGATCATAAAAACAACACGATTGCGACCATTATTATTGATAAATCAAGACAGGAGTTAAAGAGTTTGATCGGTTCTTTGGTAAATGTTCATGAAGTGATGGATCTTCAGAGAAAGGTTATGAATGGAGAACTGACTCCTAGTTACTAAAATCAATATAAACAACAAAAATGATGATTCATCACGAATGTGACAAATCATCATTTTTTCAGAATAGATTTTT
>JAAYEW010000009.1 GCA_012728555.1 Erysipelothrix sp. | reverse complement strand
ATTGTTGCGATTGGGGAAATTGGTTTGGATTATCATTGGACTCCAGAAACCAAAGATCTTCAAAAAAGAGAGTTTGTTCGCCAAATTGAATTAGCGAATCAAGTTAAGAAGCCTGTGATTGTTCATACGAGGGATGCTATTCAAGATACTTATGACTTGATAAAAGAACATCCCCCACTTTATGGATGTATTATGCATGCATACAGTGGTTCGTATGAGATGGCTGTAGAGTTCATAAAGTTGGGATGCATGATTTCGATTGGTGGTGTGGTAACGTTTAAAAATGCGCGAGATGTTAAAAAAGTTGCGGAATTAGTGCCTCTTGATTGTTTGTTAATTGAAACAGATGCTCCTTATTTAACACCAACCCCATTTCGTGGGAAAAGAAATGAAGCATCTTATGTTCGTTTTGTTGGTCATGAGATTGCACGGATAAGAAATATTTCTGTTGAAGAATTACAGAGTGCTTTAATTTCTAATTATCTGAAATGTTTTAAGAGAGGTTTTTAAAAACAAGAGCTCACAGGTTCTTGTTTTTATGTATAATAAAGACAATAAGAAGTGGAGATACAGAATGAAATCTGATATTGAAATAGCTAAGAGTAATAAATGTTTACCGATTCAAGAGATAGCGAGAAAGTTAAACATAAAGGATGAGTATCTTATTCCTTATGGTTTTGATAAGGCTAAGATTAATTATCGGTTAATTGATGAGATTGATAAGAAGGATGGAAAGCTTGTTCTGGTTACCGCAATTACTCCGACAAAGGCTGGTGAAGGAAAAACAACTACTACCATCGGATTAGGGGATTCACTTAAAAAATTAGGACACAATGTTGTGATTGCTTTAAGGGAACCCAGTATGGGTCCTGTCTTTGGTATTAAAGGAGGAGCTTGTGGGGGTGGTTATTCGCAAGTGATTCCTATGGAGGATATAAATCTTCATTTTACAGGGGATATGCATGCGATAACGTCGGCAAATAATTTGATTTCTGCCTGTTTGGATAATCATTTGTTTCAAGGCAATGAGTTAAATTTTGATATTGACCGATTAGTGTTTAAACGATGTCTTGATATGAATGATCGAGCTTTAAGAAGTGTTTTATTGGGACAAGGTGCTAAAAGTAATGGCGTAGCGCGACATGAAAGTTTTAATATTACGGTTGCGAGTGAAATTATGGCTGTTCTTTGTCTATCAAACTCTTTGAAAGATTTAAAAGAGCGAATCTCTCGCATATTACTTGGTTATAGCCAATCTGGTAAACCATTGTTTGTTTCAGATTTAAAGATTGAAGGGTCAGTTGCGATGTTACTGAAGGATGCGATTCATCCCAATCTTGTTCAGACATTGGAGCATACTCCTGCGTTTGTTCATGGTGGACCCTTTGCGAATATTGCTCATGGCTGTAATTCTATAATTGCAACAAAGTTGGCTATGAAGCTCTCTCCTATTACAATAACAGAAGCTGGTTTTGGTGCTGATTTAGGTGCAGAGAAGTTTCTTAATATATCTTGTAGAGAAGGAAATATTAAACCATCTGGTGCTGTAGT
>JAAYEW010000114.1 GCA_012728555.1 Erysipelothrix sp. | reverse complement strand
CATTAATTTCCAACCTTAATTAATTTTCGAGGGAGGTACTTCAAATGAAAATTAAGAGAATTTCCAATGTGTTACTCTTAGTATTGGCTATGATTATGTCAGTCTGGGGTACATACGCAACAAAAGTTGATGCTGCTACAACATACAGTTCAGAGGCTGCTTATTTACCAGTAAGACTTGTTGGTGATTCTATCAATGGCCACTCAATTGCTTATGGTATGTGGTATGGCAAGGAAGCTGGGGAAACCCATAATCAATACTATTTTGCTATAAAAACAACTCATGATTCTGTCTTAATGTCAATTACTGGTCAAACGGGAACGCAAGTTGCACCATTTGCTGTCTTGCCAATCCAAGAACACTTAACTGTTACTCAGGGAGGAATGCCAATATCTTATTTTACTGATTTGGATCCTGAAATTGGGTTAACTGGCAATATCGCTAGTTCTCGATGGACTATCTATCGAGTTGCAAGTTTACCAGATAATTTAGACGGTCGATTAGTTTTATTTGTAAAGAGTGAACAAGGTAGAGGACACGACATTGTTAATGTTATCCATACTGTTCAGATTCCTGTTGGGTCGTATGAAGTAACTAAACAATGGAGTGGTGGTCCGACAATTAAACCATCAATTACCTTTAAATTACAATCTCGACTTAACAGTGGAGATCCATGGGTAAATTATTCAACTAATGATTTCCAAACCAATCCAGTTGTACTCTACAATGGAGTTAATGAATTTACTTACAGTGGACTTCCATATGCAGATTACTATGGTAACGTAATTGAATACCGTGTTATAGAAAGCTCGCTTGATAAGTATGAAACAGTGTATGGTGGTATTGTTTTATTCTCTGTCAATCCAATTCTATACAAACAAACATTAACAAATACTTATAAACCACTTATTGTTGATTTTACTGCAAGTAAAAAATGGTTAGTAACAAGCAATGAGAAGAAAGTTCCCGTGACGTTTGAACTCAAGAGAAATAATGTTAACTTTGGGGATCCAGTTATTCTAGATGGTGTTATTGACACTCCAAACATGAATGGTTCTGGTGAACTAAGTCCTTGGGTTTATACATGGAAAAATCTTCTTGGAGAAGACCCACAAACATTTGATGAGTTTACTTACTCGGTAGTTGAACATGCTTTACTTGGGTATAAAACATCTCAAGTTAGAAATGTTATTACTAATATGGAACTTATTGATTTTACTGCTAGAAAAGTCTTCGAGGGAGTTAATCCAAATGGACATCCTAGTGTAACACTTCATCTACTAAATGATGGTGTAATAATTGATAGTGTTGTGTTAGATGGAAGTGAAACAATTCCATGGACTCATACATTTACAGACTTAGATAGCCATATCGATGGTGAACTGGCTGATTACTACGTTCGTGAAGAAGTTCCAAATAACTATGTTGTTGTTTATAATGACCAAACCAATACAATTACAAATACTTACAATCCTGGGACTTTTACATTAACGAAAACTTGGGATGGACCGACTAAACCAATAACTGTTTCTCTCCATCAAATTTATAAGGATTCTAAATTAGCAACTGGAAATGCTCCAATAGATGCTATACTTGACGGAATTATCGATTCTGAACCAACAGTAAAAGGTTCATTAGAATTTAGACCATGGATATATGTTTGGAAAAATCTTGATTTACAAGATATGAGTGATCCGGATAATCCAAGAGAGTATGGTTATTATGTAACAGAAGCTCCTCTAGGTTCTGATTATGTTTTGGATAATGAAGTATCATCAGATATTCGTTTCCATAATGTTTACAATCGTACAGAGTTCATTGCTAGTAAAGAATGGATAGGTGGAAAAGATAGACCTGCTGTAAGCTTTGAATTGTATCAAGATGGAATTAAAGTTGATACAGCCATTCTTAATGGTACAGTTGATACACCGGATGCTGCTGGTTCTGGAGAATTAACTCCTTGGGTATATACTTGGAAGAATCTTGAAAAGTATAAGACTCCAATCGAAGGTCAAACATACGTTGAAGCAGGACTTCATGTCTATACAGTCAGAGAACTTGAGGTAGAAAACTATGTTCCTACCTATAATCAAAACTTTACTGTTGTAACTAACACGTTTAAATCACCTACCATTGATTATGTTGTTAATAAGACATGGCAAGGGGTTCCTGAAGATATTACATATGAAGCAATTATTAAGTTATATCGATGGATAGATGGTGGATTAGAATCTTATGTTGGTGAAGTTGCTCTTGATGATATCAAAACAACGCATAAATTTGAAAAATTAGATAAGTATGATTTAAATGGTAATCTGTATAATTATGAAGCACGAGAAGTACCAATTGATCATTTCCTCTTAATGTCATCTGTCATTAATGAATATAGTGCCTCCTTTGTGAACGCTTATAATCGTTTCGATTTCTCAGTTGAAAAACGTTGGGTGGGTATACCTAGTTATTATGGAGATTTGCCCAACATTAATGTATTCTTATTGAGAAATGGTGATCCATTCACAATTGGCCAGCTAGATGGTGATGTAGATGAAGATTTTTTGAGCTCTAAAGAATCTGCTCCTTGGGTTTATACATTTAAGAATTTACCTAAATATCATCCTGTAACAAAAGAAATCTATGATTACTCTGTTAGTGAGGAAACTTTGGCTGATTTTGAGACACTAGTCTCTGAAGATTCATTGCTGATTTCTAATACTTACAAGGTAAAAGATATTGTTGTTGAAAAGATTTGGATGGGTGGTATTGAAAGACCTGCGATTGAAGTTCAACTATATCGTGGAATAAAAGAAGATTTGAGTGATCAAACTCCTTTATTAGATCCTGTGATGTTAGATGGAATGATCGATGATAAAGTTTTAGATCAATCACAAGAATTTGAACCGTGGAAGTATATCTTCAAAGATGTTCCAATTGTTGATCGAGAAGGTAACATGTATATCTATACTGTTAAAGAGGTCAATGTTCCTAACTATGTTCAAGATGAAGAAGAACTTGTGATTACGAATCGTTTTGAAAGTGAACTAATTGATATTCGTGGAACAAAGACGTGGATAGGTGGTTCTTTGCTTGATCCTAAACCAATTGCAATGATTCATTTATTGGCAAATGGAGAACCAGCAAGGTATCGTGGTAGTTGGGACGATTCAGAGTTTATTTTAGGAGAACTTGTTGAACCTATAACACATACTCTGGGGGATGATATTGATATTGTCTTCAAAGATTTACCAAAATACGATCACAATGGTCTTCTGATTGAGTACACACTCCATGAAGAACTTCCAGTTGGATTTGAAATGGTCCAAGTTGAAAACGATTTTACCAATCTCTTTGTCATCGAACCAATCGATCTTGTTGGAACCAAGACATGGATTGGCGGAGAAGAATTTGATCCTGAAGCAGTCTTTACACTCTTAGCGGATGGGCAACCAGCAAGACACCTTGGGGAATATGTAGACAATGTTTATGTATCAGGTGCACTAGTAGAAGCCGTTACCCTAGGATTTACAGACACAGAAATCAAGTTTAGCAATCTACCAAAGACAACTGTCGATGGGGTTGAAATAGTGTACACAATGGTCGAAGCACCTGTTGCTGACTTCGAAACAACCCAAGATGGATTCAACTTTATTAATGAGTTTGTAGGTGAATTTGCATCAGACAAAGTATTTAAAGTAGAATTTGAAAAGAGTGCAAACAAGACGACCTACACGAAACTGGATGAAGTGATTAAGTACACCTTTACCTTAAAGAATACAGGAGAACTTGATTACATCAATGTTGAAATCTATGATGATACCCTCAAACGTGTCGTTTTGAAAGTCGATGTCTTAAAACCACAAGAAATAGTAACCGAAACAATCGAATACAAAGTCACTCAAGCAGACATTGATCGTAAATTTATTACCAATGTAGCAACCGTGACTGGGGAATGTACCGACTGTCTCACTGATCCAACTCCAATTGTTGATTCAGTCACAGTCATCTACAAACCTGAATTACCAGATACAGGAGACAACAGTAGAATGATTAGTCTCATTGGAACATTGTTTATCCTTGGTGGTGCACTTGTATTAAAGAGAAGAAAAGAAGATTAACCTTCAATCTCAATACAAAAGAGCGATATTCCAAAACGGATATCGCTCTTTTACTTTGGACAAAACATCAAAAATCAAACGTACACCATCCATCTTTTTGATTGTTCTATGCTATAATACTTCTTGTATTTTGAGGTGGCACAATGGAAGAAAAAGTTATTTATGCAGTAGTAGCATTCAGCGCAATAATATTCTTAGTATCCCTAAGATATTTACTCAAAAGCTCTACACAAGAAACAAATACCAGACAATTAGTTAAACAAGCAATGATTGCTACACTATACATAGCCATCACATGGGTGTTTAGAGCAGTCTCATTTCATGCCATTCAGTTTCGACTTTCCGAAGCATTACTTGTCTTAGTGTTATTCAATCCCAAATTTGTCAGTGGATTAACACTGGGAACATTCATCGCCAATGTACTATTGAGTGATTTAGGAATCATTGATTGGACCCTTGGAACTATGGCATCACTCATAGCGATGCTACTAATGATAAAAACAAAAAATAACATTCCCATAACATTAAGCATCCCCGCAATTATGAACGGAATCATTATCGGTTTAGAGTTAACCTATTTGTTTGAGACCCCCTTCATTATTAACGCACTCAGTGTATTTGTTGGGGAATTAGATGTCCTGGTTGTATTTGGATACGGTTTATACAAAACAGTAGAGAACAATAAGAAATTTAGACAGTTGATCAGTCAATAAGCTGTCTTTTTTCATGCTATAATAAAAATATGAAAATTAGAGAAGTAATCGTTGTCGAAGGACAAAACGATATCAATAAAATACAAAGTTGTATCGACGCAGAGTGTTTAAAAACAAACGGAACCCATCTATCCAAAAGATTTCTACAACAGTTAGTAGAAATAAACAACGTTCGAGGAGTCATTGTCATGACAGATGATGACTACCCAGGAAGATGGATACGCACCCAAATTCAAGAACACTTAAAGAATTGTAAACATGCTTATATCGATAAAAAAGTCTCAAGTACCAAAAGAAAAGTAGGCATTGAACACGCAACCTGT
>JAAYEW010000113.1 GCA_012728555.1 Erysipelothrix sp. | reverse complement strand
GTGTTTGGTGAAGAAGGGGTAGAGAATAGTTATCCAAGTTAGTGTTTTTTGGTGATTTGAATTAATCTATATTTTTACTATGAGAGTTGTTTGATGTGAATTAAGATTAGGAATAACAATGTACGGACATAGTATAAATGAAAACAGAAGAAAGTTAGGATATTAATTTTTACCTGATTCTGTCGAATCCACTTCTTATGTCAAAAGCAAACAGTAAGGCATGACAACGATAGAAATTAGTACAGATATTCATAACGTATTGAACTTTCCTTGTAATATCGAAATAATCATAGTAAAATGCATTTATTGGAAGGCAATAAAAAACAAACGCCTTCCGAAAGGTGCAAATATGAATAAAAAATTAGAACCTCTAAAAAATGAATTCATAAATAAAGGGGGGATACTTAAAACTGTAGAGCTTAATGAATTAGGATTTTCAAGTCGTCAAATTAATTATTTGATAGACAATAAGATTGTCTCAAAAATTAAGCATGGATTTTATGAATATATAGAGTATCATCCAAAAGAAGAGGTGATTATTGCAAGGCTCTTTCCTGAGGCTGTAATTTTTCTAGAAAGTGCAGCAATTTATTATGGTTACACCGATAGAATTCCCGCTGCTTGGCAAATATCCGTTCATCGAAAAAGCAAACCTAGCCAATATAATATTAGTTATCCTTTAATAGAACCGTTTTATCAAGACCCGAAATTTATTAATATTGGTGTTGATGTTATAAAAGTGGATGGAGTAGACGTTAGAATATATGATAGAAATCGGACGATTTGTGACATCCTTCGTTATGAAAAGAAGTTAAGTGATGAAACTTTTAAAAGTGCAATAAAACGCTATGTCGATGATCCAAAGAAAAACGTAAGAAAGCTGTTTGAATATGCTGAAAAACTGAATATTGCAAATAAAGTGCAAACTTACATAGGGGTGAGGCTATAATGGCAGATGTCGCAGCTTCAGTTTTGGCAAGACTGAAAAACAAATCAAAAGAAGAAGGTATTTAACTTCAACAATTATTGAACCTTTTATGCCAAGAAGAATTTATAAGAAGGCTCTCCTACAGTTCTTACAAAAAACATATGATACTAAAAGGAGGGTATCTCTTATATTCAATCAGTGGTTTTACTGCAAGACCTACCATTGACGCAGACTATCTTTTAAAAAATTATCCAAATAATTTGAATACTATTGAAGAATTAGTCACAGAGATAATATCCCAACCAAGTGAAAATAACTTTATTAAGTTTCAGATTCGAGGTTTGAGTAAAATCGGTATTGCAAAAGAGTATCCAGCAGTACGAGTGAATCTTATTGGAAAGATTGGTAGAACAATAACGCCTTTTAGCATAGATTTTGGAGTAGGTGATGTTATCATCCCATCACCTATTGAAAGAAAACTACCGGTCCTGTTAAGAGACTTCGAAAGCCCAGAGATATTAACTTATTCCTTAGAATCCTCGGTTGCTGATAAACTAGATGCTAGCATATCCTTGATGGAAGCAACCAGTCGTATGAAGGATTTTTATGACATATATTACTTAGCGACGAGTTTTAATTTTGAAGGCAAAAAAATTCAAGAAGCAATCTATCAAACGTTAACTAATAGAGAAACACCCTATGAGATGGACTCCATTCGTGTAATCAATAGGCTAACAAATAATGCTCTAATTCAACAAAGATAGAAGAGTTTCTGTTTAAAAATTCTACAATATGAATTAGATTTAACTGCCGAAGTAGATGTAATCATAGACTTTACTGAACCACCTTTTCAAGCGATGGTTAACCAATATGAACTTTCACAAGGCTGGTCTTTTAAAGAACAACAATATTACTAGAATGAGACTATTGTCATTTGATAGATTTAAATAAATGATTGAGTAAACGCAGACGACAATACTTTTAATTATTTTTATGTGATTTTAGCTTGAAATATTTATACACCAAACAAAAAGCCCACTCGAAAGTGGGCTTTGTTCTATCACTGGCGGAGGACATGAGATTCGAACTCACGGTAGCTTGCACTACGCCGCCTTTCCAAGACGGTGCCTTAAACCACTCGGCCAATCCTCCAGTGCTTGTATATTATACACAAACTTTAGATAATTTCAAAGGTGTGTCGTCGATAATCATTTCAAAATTTTAGGTAAACACAAAAACAACAAATCAAATTGATAATTGTTGTCATTTTT
>JAAYEW010000112.1 GCA_012728555.1 Erysipelothrix sp. | reverse complement strand
TTTTTAAATGGCTAAGTTAACACGAGAACAGAAAATAGAAATATATGAGAAGCGCAAATCAGGTCAAACAATAAGCGCATTAGCGGCAGAGTACAGAATCAGAAAAGATCTCGTTCAGTATCTAGTACGGCTAATTGCCAAGCATGGAACTGAGATTCTGCGAGAAGACAAGAATCGATATTATTCACCAGAATTCAAACTTGAAGTAATCAATAGAATCTTGATAGATAGGGAAAGCACTAAAGCTGTCTCCATAGAACTTGGATTGAGCTCTAATGGAATGATTCGCAATTGGATTAAAAAGTATCAAGAAAATGGGTATAATGTCATTGAACGGAAGCGAGGCAGACCTTCTATGACAAAATCAAAGACAAAGCAAACTAAACCATTAACAGTTGAAGAAGAGTTAGAAGAACTCAAGAAGAAAAACCAGTATTTAGAAGCAGAGAATGAATACCTAAAAAAATTGAATGCCGTAGTAAAACAAAGGGTGGAGCGCGAAAAGAAGAAAAAGCCAGAGTAGTCTCCTTACTACGTCCAAAGTATCCCTTGGAGATTCTCTTGAAGATATCAGGATTATCACGATCAACTTATTACTTCTATGCTTCTAAAATTGATCCTGACATCAAGAATGATGAGTTGATGAATGAAATTATATCCATCTACTATGATCACAAAGGCCGCTATGGTTATCGTAGAATCACGTTAGAACTCTCTAATCGAGGGATTATTGTTAATCACAAGAAAGTCTTGAGACTCATGAATAAGATGGGGCTCCAGTCGATCATTCGAAAAAAGAGAAAGTACTCCTCGTATAAAGGGACCGTAGGCAAAATCGCAGAGAATCTCGTTCAGAGAGACTTTGAAGCGAGCAAACCGAATGAGAAATGGTTCACGGATGTCACCGAGTTCAATGTACAGGGTAAGAAGCTATATCTTTCCCCAATATTGGATGCCTATGGAAGATACATTGTGTCTTACACGCTCTCGACAAGCCCTAGTCTAGAACAAATCAATGAGATGCTTCGTAAGGCCTTCGCTGACAATAAACCTGAAGGAACAATTCTTCACTCCGATCAAGGATGGCAGTATCAACATAACTTCTACGTGAAAGCACTGGAAGAGCATTCCATGATTCAAAGTATGTCACGGAAAGGAAATAGCATTGATAACGGGCTCATAGAATGTTTCTTTGGATTACTAAAGTCAGAAATGTACTATGGGCAAGAATACAAGTATAGAACGATTGAAGAATTAAGAGTAGCAATTGAGAAATATATCGATTACTATAATCACAAACGAATCAAGAGCAAACTAAAAGGATTAACTCCTGCACAATACAGAAATCAATCCTTAAGTTTATCCATTCATTAAACCGTCCAAGATTTTGGGGTCAGTTCATGAGTCGATGGGATTTTTTAATGGAATCATTCCGATTTAATGGCATCAATAATGACAACACGTGTTGCTTGATAAGCTAGAATTAGTGAATTCAATAGCGTTAACGTAAGGGATATGACCAGATAGAGATTAATTGAATAGGAAGTAATGAGGATGGTTTTAATATTATCTAGAAACTTAATATGGTTGAAGTAGTACCAAACAATTCCAATGGTAGCAATGATGAAGTTGACCAGTAAAAAATTGATAACAAAGATAATCATTCCTTCAATAAAAAACTCGGCGAGGATACTTCCTTTGGACGCACCAAGAGCGCGTTTGATTGCAATTTCTTGGTTTCTTTTCTTGAGCACGTTGGCGTGTAGCGCAAAGAGATTCAGGGAAAGAATGATTAAGACAGTGATGATCAGCGGAGTTTGATTTTTTCGCATTTCAAGATAATTATTTAAGGCATGGCGTTGTAATTTTAAGGAAGAGATATAGGTTAGACCTTCCATTGTTAAAGCATTGCCGATGCTTTGAGCGACCTCTTCATTATCAGCAACAAGAAGAGTATCTTCAAGAACATTTAATCCTTTAAAATCACTTAAAGCGTTCAATGGTAAAAAGATATTTCCTAAAGCAGAATAGTTTTCGTCTAAAATATTGGAAGGAAAATAATCATAAGACTTAACAACACCAATAATTGTATAGGGAATGATTGTATCTGCAAGTGATTCCGTAAAGAAATTCGTTGGCAATCGAATTTCTTTACCAATCGCACCCTCTTTTCCGAAGAGCAAGTCACTGAATTTCTCTTCAATTAAAAGAACTTTTTTCTTGGTGCTAACTTCTTCTTGAGTGAAGCTTCTTCCTTTAATGATCGATAAATTCTTAAAACTGCCTTGATGGTAGATAGGGTAGTCAAAGAAATTTTGATCCACGAAATAAGCTAGTGCATTTAGACTAACATTTTTTAATAGGTAGGAGTGCATCTGGATATGTCCAGTTTTCCAACTGAAAGTAAAAGCCTTGTCATATTTCTTTGCTAGGGTTTGGAGGGCTTTAGACGATTTTGAATTGGAAATTGTCGGTTGAATGATGTTGGGTGGGGAAGAGAGGTCTTGTTTGTTCTGATTAAAATACGTTGTATCAGAATAAAATAAAATTCCTAAGAGTAAACCAAGAGAAATCACAATTGTTATGGAGAGTGACAAATAGGCTTGCCAATGAATCTTCATCATCAACAAACTGTGGTGGTAGATTTTAGAGAGTTGTTTTAGCATGAAGTTTACCTCCTTCTAAAACATAGTGTTTAACAGCTTCTTTAGCTCGTTCTTGATTGTGAGTAATGACAATAATAGTTTTCTTTTCTTGATGAAGCTCTTTGAAGAGTTTAAAAATTAGCTCTTCATTGTCAGCATCTAGATTTCCTGTAGGCTCATCCGCAAGAATTAATGGTGGGTTAAACAGAAGAGCTCGGCAAATCGCAACCCGTTGTTTTTCTCCTCCGGATAATACAGAAACATCGGTATCGAGCAGATGCTCAATATTTAATCGTTGGTATAACGCTTTCATACGCTTGTGATCATAGTCTAAATTTGAAAAAACTGCAGGAAGCACTATATTTTTCTCTGCAGATAAATGAGGAATTAAGTTGTACGACTGGAAAATAAAACCAATTGATTGTGCTCGAATTGAAGCATGGTCACTGTTTGGGTTCAGAGGCTGTCCATGAAAAAAGATAGATCCTTCATCATAACTATCCATTAAGCCTAAAATATGCATCAGCGTACTCTTGCCACTCCCTGATTTTCCAATAATAGAAATATAATCGTTTTCTAAGACGGTAAGATTCAGTTGATTAAGAACGGTAATGTTATATCTCTTGACTAAGTTTTCTATCCTGAAGAGTTCTTTATTCATTGCTGGATTGGAACCTTCCATACTCAATATCACACAGTTCCCCTTCATCAACGCCATTGACAGCAGCTGAATAATGAGAACGAATTGACACAGTGACTTCTTGTTCTCGCAAGACTTTACCATCCTTTGAGATAATACGAATGGTATCTTGGTTAGTGGGTCCTTGATAGATACAATCTGTAGGAGCAAGAAGAACTACTTGTTGTATTTTTCCAGTTAATAGATAAGTATTTATGATTTGATTCAATTGAAAGTCATTTTTGTTCACACTAAAGATGACTTCTTGACCTTTTTCGGTATAGACGTCTTTGATTGAGAGGAGTGTTAATTCTCTTTCATCTTCGGTGTAATAAGTTTTATTAATTTCAAGGGTCTGCTTCGTATTAAGATTTCCTACTAAAACTAACTCATCTGCAGTTTTGACAATGACTTCAATTCCATCCGGTTTGGATAGTATATCGTAAACCATTCCAGAAACGGTTGATGTGATTGTTTTCCCATTAGTCATATAGAGAGCTTTACCAGCAAACAATTCATCTTGTTTTTGAAAGAGATAGTAGTTGGTACTGTTTGCGGGGATAAAAATAGATTCAAAGGAAACGGAGTCAATAGTTCCGATAAGTGGGTAGGATTCTTCTATTTGTCCTACAATTATTTTCTCTCCATAACCAAAAGCCTGTTGTGAACGGATAATTGACTCTTGAGGTTGATAGCGATCAATCTCTTGATTAGAAATCAATAAAACAAACACGACAGGAAATAATAATAAAAGAAAAATAACTATACGGAATAACCAATTTTTAATCATAAACACCTCTTTGGTCTATTGAACTGGTATCGATTCTTGAAGTTGAGGAAGATAGTAGAAATAATATTTTTTGATACTCTCTTTAATTTCATCATTAGCAGCGATGAAGAACAGTTCTTTGGTTGAAGCAATATAGCCACTATCTACAATTAATGCTTGTTTAACATTATTCTTGTCATGATAGTGAATAATGTAATCATAGGATTGCATAAAAAGAAGATCATCTTTTTCATCCTTTAGAGAGAGGGTTGCATCAATATTGAATTTAGTATTTTTCTCTAAAGATAGATTCATGTTATCAAGTGTCTCATTATTAAAACTATAGGTTAAATTATTATCAGGAGATTGTGTAACAAGACTAATTTTTTCGAAAGTCATGTTAGGATCCAACAAAGTAATCTTGTCGATGACAATGTCATCATTAATCTCAAATTCAGGTCGTTCCATATCTTCTTGCATAATGTATAACCTATTTTGAGTGATATCAGAGGTTGCTCCAGATTTTTCATAAAAGTTGCGAGTAATTAATTCAGAATAAGTTTCATCTTTTTCTAAGATTGTCTCAAAAGGTAAAATATTAATCTTACCAATTTCTAGAATATTCTCTTGATCGGTGGTGACAATCATTTCAGTGATCGTTTCTTGATTGA
>JAAYEW010000111.1 GCA_012728555.1 Erysipelothrix sp. | reverse complement strand
GTCGTTACCAAACAAGTTTTAGGGTTATGTCTAGGACTAGGGTGTCGAATGGCAGAGAATGGTGAATTTACCCAACGAGCATTTTTAAATGGCAGAATTGATTTATCCCAAGCAGAGGCAACCTTAGATATGATTGAGGCACCATCTGTCCAAGCCTCGGAATTAGCAGCTAAAGGAATTGGTGGAAGTGTTAAAAAACTGATTGAACCATTGATGGTTCATATTATGGATATCATTGCTCACATTGAAACAAATATTGATTACCCCGAATATACAGATGTTGACGAATTAACCAGTGAAGAAGTTCTTCCTAGAGCGATTGAATTTAAGACAAAAGTATTAGAAATCCTTGAACAAGCGAAGACAGGTCAAATTATTCGTGAAGGACTAAAAACAGTGATTCTTGGTCGTCCTAATGTTGGCAAGTCGAGTCTATTGAATGCGTTGTTGGAAGAAGAAAAAGCCATTGTCACGGATATTGCGGGAACGACAAGAGATTTAGTTGAAGGATGGGTTCGTTTAAAAAATGTAACGTTGCATCTTATTGATACGGCTGGTCTTCGTGAAACTAGTGATGTTGTGGAAAAAATAGGCATTGATCGTAGTAAAAAAGCAATGAATGAAGCTGAATTAGTGATTGTATTGTTAGATGGGAGTGAATCTCTCAATCACGAAGATCAGTGGTTACTGGATGAAACACTCAATATGAATCGGATTGTTGTGACAAACAAGAGTGATGCAGGGTTTGTCTATGAGAATACCATTGGGATTAGTGCGTTGCATGGAGATATCAGTGGATTGGTTGATGAAATTAATCGTCGCTATGAAAATGCGGTGATTTTAACCCAACAGCCACTCTTGAGTAACCAAAGGCAAATTGGATTAATGAACCAAGCGTATTTTTCAATTGAGCGAGTCATCGAAGGAATAGAAATGGGGTTAGAGTTAGATTTGATTAACCTCGATTTAACAGCTTGCTATAAACAGCTTGCAAGTATTCTAATCCCTGTTGATGAAGTCGATGTTATGTCAGAAATTTTTTCAAGATTTTGTTTAGGAAAGTAGGTCAATATGGAATTATTAATACGTCGAATAGTATCAAATACAGTAGACTATATGATTGTATCAATCATATCAATGATTGTTGTCATCCCATTGGGAATTTTGAAATGGAGTATTTCATGGATCCCATTCATTGGATGGTTGAGTCGTTTAGTTCCTACATTTTTTGTGATTAGTCTCTTCTATGTAATTTATGAGTGTTATTATTTGTACTCTGACAAACAAACCATAGGAAGACGATTGGTGGGATTAAATGTTCGGTTTAATGTTTCGAAAAATAATGATGACTTCTTTTGGAGTGTTGTTTTAAGAACATTGGTTAAACAAATCTCAGTCAATTTCTTTTTTGTTTCGTTAGTGAGTGTATTAATTATATTGTTGAATGATGAACACTCAAGTCTCCATGATCTGATAGCGAAAAGTCGTGTATGGCACAATTAGGTTGGATTGATAGCCATACCCATTTGGCAGACGAAGCCTTTGATGACGATCGAGACCGAGTGATTGATCGATTGTATGAATTTGGTGTACGACACGTTAACTTGATTGGAGAGTCAAGAGAAGCATTGGATAAAAGTTTAGAGTTTGCTGCTCAGCATTCGATCTTTGATGTCTCGTGTGGGTTGCATCCAGCTGATTTAGTAAATTATAGCGAAGAAGATGTCAACTATTATGCGAAGATGGCTGATGATTCTCGGATTGTTGCGATTGGGGAAATTGGTTTGGATTATCATTGGACTCCAGAAACCAAAGATCTTCAAAAAAGAGAGTTTGTTCGCCAAATTGAATTAGCGAATCAAGTTAAGAAGCCTGTGATTGTTCATACGAGGGATGCTATT
>JAAYEW010000110.1 GCA_012728555.1 Erysipelothrix sp. | reverse complement strand
GTTTTAACAACCAATTTATCAGTTTCTTTTTTGCGTTTTTGATACATTTCATCCGCATTTCAATGATCGACAAGGATGACAAGGGTAGCCCCTACTTTATCAGCTGCTACTTTAATTCTCTTTAGTGCAATATCAACTGCTTCAACCGAAATGATAGCTGCTTCATAGTCTCCAGTATGACCAACCATATCCCCATTTGAAAAATTACTTTGAATTAATTCACATGATTCACTCACTTCTTCTCTCTGATGTCCATTTCAGAAATGAACAAAATCATCACATTATCAGTGACTTTCATCAAATTACACTTTTTATTCATCCAGTATTATTGTACTGACCATTGACTATTGCTTGTCTATTTGATTATAGAACAGACAATCGAACGTATACATTTACTATTGAAATTATAAAGTAACATCCAAGGTAAGCAAGTAGCCAATAATGATAATTACCTTTTCTGAAACTAAAATCCGTCTTAAAGACAACGCCTGCTAATGGAAGAGCGATAGCTGTTAAGGGCATAGATATAAGTATTGGATAAATTAAATATTCTAAAACTTCTGTCATTTGAGTTAAATCCTCCTAGATATATATTACCATAGTTAAATTATAATCGCAACATATTAATATTAAAAGATAGTTTTAAAGTATATACGACAACTCTTCGCATTTACTCTGAAAACTGACCTTTTCTTTTGAAGCTCAGTAATTTATGATTAAAGAAGGATGGTTAGAACGAGATAAAGTAGTCTTTATGTGTAAACATCAAACCTTAACAGATCGTGTGACGATTCAATCTCTGATTGAATCATTGGATAGGCTACACTAATTAGAGTCATAAATAAATTGAGATAAGAGTTTAATTTTATTTAATAATCCATACATATGTTTCTTAACAATACAGAAAGCTATTTATTTGATACTGCTATTGATAAACCTTTACATCAAAAAAGGAACTGATTTCATTTGAAATTAGTTCCTTACTGTTAATAATTATTAAAGTTTACCCTTTATTAATAGTGATGATGCTTTCTTCCCACACAGGATTCTTTTCAATCCCCAATAAATCCGTTACAGTTGCTGCAACATTCGCTAACCCAAAGTGTCCCTCTTTCATCTGTACACCCTCACGGTTATAGATAATAAACGGAACAGGATTTAAGGTATGCGATGTTTTAACAACCAATTTATCAGTTTCTTTTTTGCGTTTTTGATACATTTCATCCGCATTTCCATGATCGGCAAGGATGACAAGGGTAGCCCCTACTTTATCAGCTGCTACTTTAATTCTCTTTAGTGCAATATCAACTGCTTCAACCGAAATGATAGCTGCTTCATAGTCTCCAGTATGTCCGACCATGTCACCATTTGGGAAGTTAATTCGAATAAAATCGTATTTCTTTGCGTAGAGTGCTTCAAGAACTTTGTCTGTAATTTCAGCGGACTTCATCCATGGACGTTGATCAAATGGTACATTATCTCCAGGAACTTCAATCCATTCTTCATAGACATCACTAACTTTTTCAGTACGGTTACCATTCCAGAAATAGGTTACGTGACCATATTTTTGTGTTTCTGAAATAGCTAACATATTCATTTGATGTTTAACCAGTTCATCAGACAATGTT
>JAAYEW010000109.1 GCA_012728555.1 Erysipelothrix sp. | reverse complement strand
TGAATTGTTTAAAACAAGAGACCCAAATTAGTTCGAAGTTAACAACTAAAGTCTTGCCAATTCAATTTCAGGTAAGAGATTTCAAGGAAAGAGTCGTTTCAAAAATGGTGAGTCCAACTAACAGAAAACAAGAAGTCATCCAACAGGGTCAAATGTTTCAAGATCTATTCCTAGAGAGTAAAACAAGTGAAACAATTGATTCCGAAGTATCGCTAATCGATTTCGGATATTTTAGAATCTGCAATTTACCAGGGGAACCCGATGGAAAACTCGGAAGTGATATTCAAAAGACAATGGGAGAAAACACCATTGTCTGTGGTTATTGTAATGATTATGTGGGTTATCTGGTTAGTCAAGAAGGGTTACAACAAACCTATGAAAAACAGATGATGCTCTTTACAGCAAACACTCATGAATTAATTGTTGGGACCTTTAAACTTGGGTAATAAAAGATAGATGGCGACCTGTTTGCCCATCCCGTTCATAAGAATAATATAAATCGGATTCTTCGTAGGTATCTTGGTCGTAATCCTGGATATTTTCAAGTGGTATCCCACACTTTAGAATCATTCGTTTATTGAGCGTACGAGTATCAATTTTAAAATGTCCATTCTCAAGTTTTGTGTAACAATCCGAGGTATCGACAGTCATGTTTTGTAGTCGTTGTGTAATATCAATGTTCATGTTGCTGTTTTTGTATGATAAAGCTGGACCAATAATAACTTGAATATTTTTTGGATTTACGTTCTCGTTTTGAATAATATGAGAAAGTGTTTTTTTGGTAATCTCACTAAGGGTTCCATCGTAGCCTGCATGTATGGCTCCTATTAGATTCGTTGTGCGATCATAAAACAATACTGGAACACAATCGGCGTGAAAAAACGATAACACAAGGTGTTTGTCAAACGAGTAAAGAGCATCGACTTGGTCAATACCATCCTCAAATGAGTAAGCTCCTTTTCCTTTATCGGCTGTTGTCACTTTTTTAAATTGGTCACTGTGACATTGTTTAACAAATATCCAATCACTGAGGTTGGTGTTAATTTGTTTAGCTAATGTTTCGCGATTAAAAGTAACAACTTGTGGATCATCACCGACGGTATATCCTAAGTTATTTTTAGAAAATACACCTTCACTTTTCCCATGGACTCGAGTCGTAGTCCCTGCGACCACAAAGATGTCTGTATCGTATAAATGAAAACTCATAACTAAATCCTCCTGACTCTATTATACAAAAAAGAGGCTTGTTTTGTTATTTTGCGACTAAATTAATGAAAAGTTAAGCGGTTTCAAGTATACTAAAATAAAGAAGGAGATTCGCCATGAAAAAAACTGCACTCTATGATTATCATTTAGAGAATCAAGCAAAGATGGTGGAATTTGCTGGATACTTGCTTCCTATTCAATACCCGACAGGTGTTTTAAAAGAACATGCCATCGTAAGAGAAGAAGTTGGTCTTTTTGATGTTTCTCATATGGGTAAAATTTGGGTAGAAGGAGAAGGAACCATCGATTTTCTAAACTATCTTTTAACTAATCGCTTTGATACTCTCAAGGTTAACAAAATGAGATATGCTCTTTTGTTAAATGATCAAGGTGGAATAAAAGATGATGTTCTTGTTTATCTTTTTGGGCCAACAAAAGCCATGATTGTCTGCAATGGAGCTAATCATCAAAAAGATTATGATTGGATAAGCAGACATGCTTTTGACTCTGTCACGATTACCGATACGACAAATGAAATGGGTCAAGTTGCTTTACAAGGTCCCAAAGCGATGGAATTACTAGCAAGTGTCATGAACAAAGAAGAGATTCCTACCAGTTACTATAGTTTTAAAGCAGATGTTCAACTTTTCGGGCATACCGTAATAGTGTCTAGAAATGGATATACAGGGGAAGACGGTTTTGAGATTTATGGAAACAAAGAGAATGTGCTAGATATTGCACGACATCTCATTTTAGTCGGTGCTAAACCCTGTGGACTTGGGGCGAGAGACACACTTCGTTTAGAAGCTGAAATGGTGTTATATGGCCATGAACTCGATGAAACTGTAAGTCCAAAAGAAGCAGATTTAATGCGTTTTGTTAAAATGGACAAAGAGTTCATTGGGAAAGAAGCACTAGCCAACGAAGAAATAACGCGAATACGACGTAATTTTAAAATGTTAGAGAGAGGCATTGCTCGACAAGATTATAAAGTCTTTGTTGGTGATCAGATAGTCGGATTTGTGACTTCTGCGACGATGTTGCCATCCTTAAAACAAGCAGGTGGAATGATGTTTATCGATATAAATTACAGTGAAATTGGTCAAGAAGTATTGATTGAGGTTCATAACAAGTTAGTCAAAGCAAAGCTTGTTG
This sequence comes from Erysipelothrix sp., assembly GCA_012728555.1. Lineage (GTDB taxonomy): Bacteria > Bacillota_I > Bacilli_A > Erysipelotrichales > Erysipelotrichaceae > DUUI01. The sequence continues at coordinate 4,299 of JAAYEW010000109.1, read as the reverse complement.
AGAAAATATTAGAAAGATAGAAGGAGGAAATGCTATATGTCAGAAAAACTGTATACAAAGGATCATGAATGGGTAGAAGTTGTTGAAAAAGGCATAGTTTTAATTGGTATTAGTAAGTATGCTGTTGAACAATTGGGAGACATTGTCTTTATCAACCCTGGAGAAGAAAGAGATCAACTTGTTTTTAACGAAAGTTTTGCAGATGTTGAATCTGTTAAAGCAGTAAGTGATATTCTATCACCGATCGATGGAGAAATTATTGAAATCAATGAAGAACTTCTTGATGCACCAGAGAAGCTCAATGAAGCCCCTGAAGAAACATGGATAATTAAAGCTTCATATGATGAGCTTAATGATGAACTCATGAATTTAGATGATTATTTAGTATATTTGGAGTCTTTATAAATGGCACATTATGTTAGTAATAGTCTTGATGAACAAAAGAAGATGTTGGAGACTTTAGAGCTAAATTCAATTGAAGAACTCTATCAAGACATTCCAAAACATCTCTTTGTCAAGAAAGAACTAAACATCGATAAAGGAAAAGATGAGCATACAGTCAAAAAAGAAATGTTAAGCTATGCGAATCAAAACAAAGTCTATCCATCAATTTTTAGAGGTAATGGGGCATACAAACACTTAATCCCAAGCAGTGTGGATGCTTTGGCCACTCGAGCTGAATTTGTGACTTCGTACACACCTTATCAAGCAGAACTATCCCAAGGAACTCTTCAAGTACTTTTTGAATATCAAAGTACTATCTGTGAATTAACTGGAATGGATATTAGCAACGCTTCTGTTTATGATGGAGCAACTGCTGCTGCTGAAGCAATTATGATGGCACAAGAAAAAAACAAAGAAACGATTCTCATATCGTCAACGATAAAGAAACAAAATCTAGAGGTTATTAAAACCTATTGTCGTGGATATGACATGGAAATTGTGTTAGTCGACCAGTTGGATGGAAGAATGTCAATCACAGATCTTAAAAACAAACTATCTGAGAATGTTTGTGGTCTTTATGTCGAACAAATCAACAAATATGGATTAATAGAAGATGTCAAATCCTACCATGATGTCTTGGATGAGAAGACTCACTTAATTATGGGATTTCATCCACTCGCAAGTATGATATTACCATCAGGAAAAGAAGTAGGGGCTGATATTGTTGTTGGCGAAGGACAACCCCTGGGTGTTCCTCTTAGTTATGGAGGACCGTATTTAGGAATTATGGCCTGTACCAATCAAATGATGCGTCGCTTACCAGGAAGAATTGTTGGGTTAACAACCGATCGCACAGGAAAAGATGGTTATGTCCTAACACTGCAAGCTCGTGAACAACACATCCGTCGCAACAAAGCGAGTTCATCGATTTGTTCTAATCAATAGTTAATGGCCGTTAGAGCACAGATTTATACAGCAGCAATGGGCCAACAAGGATTGTTAGAAGCAGCACATATGAATGTAGCAAATAGCCATTATTTAGCAAACCAATTAACGACATTAAAAGGGTTTAGTCTCAAATATGATAATCAATTCTTTAATGAATTTGTCATTCAATCAAAGTGCTCTACCAAAGATATATTAGCCTTGCTTGACAAGAATGGTATTTTAGGTGGCTATCCAATCGATGAGCACCACATGCTATGGTGTGCTACTGAAGCGAATTCCAAAAAAGAAATGGATCAACTAATTGAAATATTAGGAGGGCTCGGATGTTAATTTTTGATAAGAGTGTTAAGAATCGACGAAGTTTTACGCTCCCGCCACTAGAAGTAAAACCAATTTCTTTAAATTTTAAACGTGAAACACAGACCAATCTTGTAGAACTCAGTGAAATAGAAATTATTCGTCACTATACAAAGCTCTCGCAAGAGACTTTTGCGATTGATACAGGATTCTATCCTCTAGGATCCTGTACAATGAAATACAATCCTAAAGTCAATGAAGTGGTCGCTAGCTATGAAGGGTTTTCTTTAATTCACCCACTTCAAGAACTCGATACAGTTGAAGGAGCAAAGGGTGTCTTTAATGAAGCTAACCAAATATTGAAAGAACTAACAGGGATGGATATAATGTCCTTTCAGCCAGCTGCTGGAGCCCAAGGAGAGCTTGCTTCATTGCTGATGATTAAAGCGTATCATCGTGACAATCAAGACGTAGAAAGAACGGAGATGTTAGTTCCAGATAGTGCTCATGGTACAAATCCAGCATCCGCAAATATGTGTGGATTTAAAGTTGTAGAAGTTAAATCCAATGAACATGGTCGTGTTGATTTTGAGGATTTAAAAAAGAAAGTATCTCATAAAACAGCAGGACTAATGTTAACAAATCCAAATACATTAGGTCTGTTCGAAACTGAAATCAAAGAGATTGCTGATTTAGTTCATGATAATGGTGGACTACTCTATTATGATGGAGCAAACCTAAATGCCATTATGGGCTGGATTCGACCTGGGGATATGGGTTTTGATGCTATCCATTTAAATTTACATAAAACGTTCTCCACACCTCATGGTGGGGGAGGTCCAGGACTTGGAGCAATCGGTGTAAAGAATGTTCTAAAAAAATATATGCCAATTCCTTATGTCGAAAATAATCAATGGATAACTGAATCTGAAAGCAGTATCGGACCAATGAAAAACTTCCAAGGAAATTTCTTAGTGTTAGTGCGGGCACTAACATACATGAAATCGTTAGGATTAGATGGCATGAAACATAGTTCTAGTAATGCGGTACTGAACGCAAACTACATGGCACACTTAATCAAAGATATCTTTGTACCGAAATATCCAGAAAGACCGATGCATGAATTTGTTATTTCACTTGAAAATCTTAAGAAAGAAACAGGAGTCAGCGCATTGGACATCAGTAAAGGGCTTATAGATTACGGAGTACACCCTCCTACCATGTATTTTCCATTAGTTGTAAAAGAAGCCCTTATGATTGAACCAACAGAAACTGAACCACTTGAATCGTTAGAATTATTATCGAAAGCACTACATGAGTTAGTTGACTTAGCACATCGTGATGCCGAAAAATTCCAAGAGCTACCACACTCTACAAAGATGAGTCGTCTTGACGAAGTAAAAGCCGCTAGACATCCTATCGTTAAAGCAACTGATGAACGCAACAATCATTAAGGGAATTAGTTTTAATCCTTATATTAATTTAGCACTCGAAGAAGTATTATTGAACCAAATAGAGGATGATGAACTCATCCTCTATTTATGGCAGAACCAAAACACGATTGTCATTGGTTACAATCAAAATCCTTACATCGAGTGTTACATGGAGCCAATTGAAAACAATGAAGTTATCCTAGCAAGAAGGCTCTCAGGTGGTGGAGCGGTCTATCATGATTTAGGCAACTTAAACTTTACTTTTATTGGTAAAGACTCTGTGTTTGATATCTCAAAAAACAATCAGATTATTTTAGAAGCGTTAGCATCTCTGAATATTGATGCAACGATTTCTGGAAGAAACGATTTAACAATTAATGGATTAAAATTTTCTGGACATGCTTATTATCAAAAACAACAAAAACAGTATCACCATGGAACAATTATGGTTCATGTCGATAAAGAAAAGTTATCGACCTACCTTAAACCCCATCTGTCGAAGTTACAAAGTCATCAAGTAAAAAGTGTGAAGAGTCGTGTTATGAATTTAGTGGATGTTCAAGCGAGTATTAGGATTGATGATGTTTCAAAGGCTTTAATTCAAGCGTTTTCGAAAGTCTATTCAGAAGCAAAAGAAAGACAATTAACAGTAACTGAGCTCAATCAGTTGGAAGAGATTATACCAAAATATGCTTCACGAGAATGGCTGTTTCCCAGACGGATGAAATCCAATTTTAATAAAGAGTTTGTGACAGCGATTGGAGTGATTACGATTGAGGCAAATATCGAAGCTGACAAGATTAAAGATATTGAACTGTATAGCGACATGATGAATCCCCATCTTTTAAAAGAAATAAAAGAGGTGTGGATTAATGTTGGTTTTGAGAAAAATAAATTGCTTCAATCATTAAAACAACTCACACTTCAAACCCAAGAACAAGAGGCGATGGTTCGTGTGCTAACAGACTTATTCATGGAGGAACAACATGGTTGATGTCATAATTATTGGTGGAGGTCCCGCTGGTTACGAAGCAGCTCTTCTGGCTGCGAAACATGGTAAAAGAGTAATTCTGATTGAGAAAGATAAATTGGGAGGCACCTGTCTTCAAGAAGGCTGTATACCGACCAAGTATATGCTTCAAAATTTAAAGGAAGTTAATAAATACGAAAAAGAAGA
>JAAYEW010000108.1 GCA_012728555.1 Erysipelothrix sp. | reverse complement strand
TGGGATTCAAACCATTGAATCTTTAACACTATTTATCCAAGATCATGTTACTAACTTCTTAATTTACATCAATACATCTGAATGGGTTCGAGCATTAGTTGTCGATGGAATCATAGGAAGTATCGGAGCAATCTTTGTGTTCGTTCCGCAATTAATGATTTTGTTTTTCTTGTTATCTATTCTAGAAGACACAGGATATATGTCCCGAATCGCATTCCTAATGGATCGAGTCTTTAAGAAACTAGGATTATCTGGTCGATCCTTTATTCCAATGTTAATTGGAACCGGATGTACTATCCCCGGGATTATGGCAGCTCGAACAATTGAAAAAGAAAATGATCGAAAACTCACCATATTACTAACACCTTTTGTTCCTTGTGGAGCAAAAATACCAATCTTTGCGATGTTTATATCGATGCTCTTTAGTGATAAAGCCTGGATGGGGGCAATGGTCTATTTAGTCAGTTTTGTTGTCATCATAATTACTGGGATTGTCATGAAACGCACCAAGATGTTTAAAGGAGAACCAAGTCCATTTATTATGGAGCTTCCTGAATATAAGTTGCCTAGCGCAAAAGGCTTATTTATCCATATGTGGGATAAAGCCAAAGAATTTATTATAAAAGCAGGGAGTGTTATCTTTGTTTCAGTACTAATCATCTGGTTATTGCAAAGCTTCAGTTGGAACTTTGAATACTTAGAAAGCACCCGAATCAATGAATCCGTACTCGCAAGTATTGGGAATGTTGTACGATGGATCTTCATTCCACTAGGATTTGGAGACAGCTGGGTACCTGCAACTGCAGCAATGACAGGCATGGTAGCAAAAGAAGTAGTCGTATCGACACTTATAACAGTTGGAGAAGTGATTCCTGTATACTTCTCACAATTAACAGCGATTTCATTTATGATTTTCTTAATTTTCTCAGCCCCTTGTTTTGCGGCAATCGCAGCTATGAAAAGAGAATTGGGCTCAACAAAGATGATGCTGTTTGCGATTGGGTTTCAAACAGGATTGGCCTATGTATTAAGTTTCTTTGTTTATCAAGGTGGTCAACTGGTTCTTCAAAATACAGAATGGATTGTACAAAAGCCTCTTCAAATTAGTTTGGCTCAACAGGCGTCTAAAACAACTGTCTTAGGAAACAACGTTGTTTTGTATGTTTTTGGAGTTATGTTACTAGGAATGTTTGTTATTATTTTTATCAACTGGCTACAAAACCGTCAACACCAAGTTTTGATAGAAAGTGAGAGTCATTCATGACACTAGCAGATATTATTATCTTAAGTACTATTGGAGCAGTTGTTGTTTTTGTAATGATAAATTCCATTAAGAAAACAAGGGAAGGCAAATGTGCTGGATGTTCTCAAGCAGAAGCTAAACCCAAGTGGTTAAAGGATTATAAGAGAGATTTATAGCAGATTTAAGAAGTCTGCTTTTTTGTGAGGATTTTAGCAACTTAAATCTTTGATTATTTTTCGTTAACTTGGTTGAAAATGATTGCTATATTTGTGATAATTAGATGGTGGGATACCACAGGAGGAAAAGGTAAATGAAATTACTAAGAAACTTAATCGTTTTGACGTTAATTGCGCTACTTGTAGTTGGTTGTTCTTCTGATAAACCAACAGAAGGATCAAACAAAATCGATGATTTGAAAGTTGTATTTGTTCCAAGTCGTGATGCTAAAGACATCAAAGAACAAACAGAACCACTAAAACAACTATTAATCGATGAATTGAAAAAAGAAGGATACGAAGTTTCTAAAGTATCTATTGACACACTAACTAATTATGAAGCAGCAGGAGAAGCACTTGTTTCTGGATCTGCTCATGTTGGTTTAATTCCAGGTGGAACGTATGCTGCATAT
>JAAYEW010000107.1 GCA_012728555.1 Erysipelothrix sp. | reverse complement strand
GGATGACTTCTTGTTTTCTGTTAGTTGGACTCACCATTTTTGAAACGACTCTTTCCTTGAAATCTCTTACCTGAAATTGAATTGGCAAGACTTTAGTTGTTAACTTCGAACTAATTTGGGTCTCTTGTTTTAAACAATTCACTACTTCTTTTCCGATGATTCCACCAATTCTCTGACATTCTTGATAGCTACTTTCTTTGCGAGTATACCGGGTGCTAACTTCTGCTGCACATCCTTGTAAAAAAAGAGTCGTACAATTGGGATACACTTGGTTGATTGCTTTTCGGATGTTTCCAACATAATCGCTAGATACTTTAAGGTTTGTACTGTCTAAAATAGTTGGGTGACACGCAAATACACAAATGCATCCAACAATTTGCTTGTAATTTTTAATTTTGATAACATCCAATCGGTTATCTATAGCCTGTTCTTTGTTGTTTCTGTTGGTTGCAACCGATTCAACTTTGCTTTTCGAATAACTAAATTCGACTGTTTCTAAATGTTGTTGACACTGTTGAGTCGCTTTAACAATAGAATCAATCATTGTCTGATGAAACAGTTTTTCGTGCTCATTGTACTTTTGATCATTGAGAATCACATTGAGAAGCGGAGTACTTTGTTGACGCATCGCTTTATAACTACTGTGAGTGTGTGTAGCGTATAAGAAAACACTCGATTCTTTTATTGAACATGCTTTAAAAAGTCTTTGTTTGATCTCTTTAGTAGTTTTAGAATCGATTCCAATAGAGTCCATTGATACTAAGAGCGTTTGTTGATTGTTATTTTCAATCAAACAAAGATTTATCTGGATATCATCGTAAACGCCAGTATTATTTTCTTGTCGATGATAATATCCACTCAGTGACAAATGCGAATTGCCTTTTAGAGTAATTGATTTTAGTGCTGCTTTCATTCACTTACCATTTGTTTTTGACGATAGTGGGTAACTCGTGTGTGCCCATATATATCGGTACGGATCAAATCGTAATTTTCAACTTCCACTGGCTCTTGTTTGGAATCACTTTCATAAAGAAGCAGTGTTGTGGCTTTTGTCAATGGTTCAAGAAGTTTCATGAGTTTCTCAAATTTATTGAAGCGATACGGCGGGTCAATATAAATGTAATCAAAAGATTCATTAATAATCTTTATTGCTTTAAAACTGTCCATTTTCATTAATTTGACTCTGTTATCAACTCGTAGATTCTTGATATTTAATTCAATAATCTGTTGAGCTTGTGGTTCACGCTCAATGATAGTTGCTTGCTGTATTCCGCGTGATAGGAATTCAAAAGCGATGTTTCCACTTCCACCAAAGACATCCAGAATATTCTGTTCATCAAAATATGGACCGATGCGATTAAAAATCGACTCTTTCACTTTATCGAGTGTTGGTCGTGTAATATCTCCTTTTAAACTTTCTAACTTTCGAGATTTGAATTCTCCTGCAATAATTCTCATAATTTTTGTAAAGCTTCTTTCTTTTTTCTTCCTTGTTCATAGCGAGCGATTAAATTTTGGGCGATACCGATTGAAATAAAGACTGCTAATTGGGAAGAGCCTCCACTTGAGATTAATAGAAGTGGAACTCCAGTTAAAGGTAGTATTGCGGAGGTCCCTCCTACATTGAATAAATAGTGAATAAAGAAATATGTTGCGACTCCCATAAGATATAGTTTGCTGGGTTGATAGTTGATTTTAAAAGCATATTTAAAGAGTGTGAAAATTATCCAAACATACCCTAGCGTAACAATTAAGAATGCAACAAACCCAAGTTCTTCAACCAGGATTGCGAGAATGTAGTCGGTTTGTGCTGCGGGTAGATAATCGTATTTCTGAATTGACTTTCCAAATCCGACACCAAATAAACCTCCTCTTGCGAAAGCATATAGACCTCTGACTTGTTGCATCGATTCGTTGTACATGGTTGTTTTATCAAAAAGATTGTATAGTGAGCGAATCCGGTTGATTTGAAATTCTTTAAATCCTAACTTGGGTAAAAATTCTAAACCTGCTGGACTCATCATAAAAATTCCGATTCCTAATATCGTAATAAACAAAACAAATAAAACTCTTTGGATTTGAGTTAGAAACGGATGTTGTGCCAAAAAGAAGATAGAGGCTGATATTAAGACAATGATCATGGCCGTTCCGAAGTCTTTTTGAACAACCGCAATAATTGCAATCATGACGATGACTGCAATTAAAGGAGTTCTTATATTCTTAAACAATTGCTTAAGACGGTCTAAAAAACTAACTTTTTTCATTATCGCTCTATCTTTCATCCATGGATAAATACTTAGTCCACCCAAAGCGTTTGCCACAAGTAACATAATGAAAGGTTTTGAAAACTCAGAGGGTTGGATTGTAAAATATTTGAAATCAATCCAGTTATAGGCCCCTGTTCGAATGAATTGGCTTGTATTTAGTCTAGGAATTAGTAAGAAGATAATCATGAATGCTATCGATATCAATTCTATTTTCTTGTCTCTAATCCAATTCCATTTAAAGAGTTTAGCAAAAAACACCATCCCTGCATAACTGGCGATAATAAAAACCATTTGTTTAGCAATTAAGAACATGAGTCCATTATTGGTAGTGAATGTTTTCATTGAGGCACTTGCTACCATAAATGAGCCAAAAAGAGACAACAAAAGAATCCAGGCGTGGATTGATTTACTGTACCCTATTGGCATATTAATATTTAGAGTTTTTTTCTTTTTATTTGTATTCACAGTTTCACCTCTTTTATAATACCATGAGAGAAGTTTTTTTACAGTCTTAACTTGTACAGAATTGTTTTTTTTACATATGTTATCTATTTTAGCCGACCGGTACATCTCTATTAATGTTGATCCAGAATGAGTGATATTGATTAATTATCAATAAATTATTGTTTTTAGAATATACCACTAAACAAACTTTATTGGTTTTATGAGTTATTTTGTTTGTTTAGTTAAATTTTGTGGCTTTTTATATACAAAAGTTTAATTTTGAGTTAAAATACAATTGAAGAGTTTTATTTTAAATAAAATTTATAGATGTAGGGGTTTTTTTATTATGATAACAATGGATACGATTATTAAAGATCCTAATGAAATCTTACGAACAAAGTGCGAAAAAGTTTCTTTGCCTTTGTCTGTAGAAGATAAAGATTTACTTGAAAAAATGTTGAAATATGTCAGAGATTCACGAAATGAAGAACTGGCGGAAAAATACAATCTGATGCCTGCTGTAGGTATAGCGGCTCCTCAAGTTGGTGTGAACAAACAAATGACGATTGTTTCTGTTGAAGAGCATGATGCTAATAGCGAACAAGTGACTTTGTATGAATATGCTCTTGTTAATCCTGTTATCGTGTCGAAATCTGAAAAGAAATGTGCCTTAAGTAATGGTGAGGGTTGTTTATCTATTACTGCTCCTCATGAAGGATATGTTTATCGCTCAATGAGAATTAAAGTAAAGGCTTATGATTATTTAACTGATCAACAAATTACTCTGAGTGCTTCAGGGTATTTAGCAATTGTCATTCAACATGAAATTGACCATCTAAATGGAATATTATTTTATGATCACATTCATGAATCAGATCCTTGGCTGGAAGATGAGAATGCCATTCTAATATAATTAAGGAGAATTATGGAAAAATTACAACAATTAATCAAACAAAAACATGCGTACTCTGTTGAACCTAATCGAAAAAAGAATGATACGCTCGTTTTTGCTTTGGGAGGCTTAAATGAAGTTGGAAAAAACATGTATTGTGTTGAACATGAAGATGAGATCATCGCAATCGACGCTGGCGTTATGTTTCCTGGAGAGAACTTACTCGGAGTAGACTATGTTATTCCTGACTTTACGTATCTACAACGGAATAAACACAAATTCAAAGCATTAATAATAACTCACGGACACGAAGATCACATTGGTTCAATCCCATTCTTGTTACAATTAGTGAAGCCTGATAAAATATATGCTCCTCGGTTTGCGAAAGCTCTGATTGAAAAGAAATTACAAGAAAGACGAATGGGTAATATTGAAATTATACTCATTGATTCTTCGTCTAAGGTACAAACCAATCATTTTGTTTTTGGTTTCTTTGATGTGATTCACTCGATTCCAGATTCATTAGGAGTCCTAATTAATACACCTAATGGCCGAGTTGTTACTACGGGAGATTTTAAATTCGACTTAACACCGGTTGGTCAAAATTCTGATTACCAAAAAATTGCGTTTATGGGAGCTGCAGGAGTTGATTTGTTATTAAGCGACAGTACCAACTCGCAAGTTAAGAGCTTTTCAATTTCCGAACGAGAAGTTGCTCAATCAATCAATGAAATTTTTTCTAAGACTCAATCACGAATCATTATAGCGACATTTGCTTCAAACGTTTATAGAGTAGCTCAGATTGTTGACGCTGCAATTAAAGCTGGGCGAAAGATTGCTGTTTTTGGTCGTTCGATGGACCGCGTCATGGAAATTGGGCTGAAGATGGGTACGATTAAAGCTAAAGACAAGGACTTCATCAACGCTCAACAGTTGAATTACACCCCTGCTAATAAGGTTTGTATCATTTGCACTGGATCTCAAGGAGAAAGCTTAGCTGCTTTGTCAAGAATTGCGAATGGAACACATCGACAAATTAAGATTCATCCTGGTGATACAGTGGTTTTCTCGAGTAACCCAATTCCTGGTAATGCACAATCTGTTTCTGGTGTTGTCAATAAATTGACTCGTCTTGGTGCAGATGTGATTACGAACAGTCCCTTGAACTCGATTCATACAACTGGACATGCGAGTAGTGAAGAACAAAAACTTTTGCTTCAACTTGTGAAGCCTAAATATTTTATGCCAATGCATGGTGAGTACAAGATGTTGATTACACATGCTCAAACTGCCCAAGAAGTTGGAGTTCCTAAAGAAAATATCTTTATTTGTTCAAATGGAGACGCATTGATTCTAAGAAAAGGTGAGGTTCTTCGTAGTAACACGCGGATTCCTGCAGATGATATTTATGTGGATGGAAATGATGCTACAGGATTATCAACTGCGGTCATCAAAGACAGAAAAATTTTATCGGATAATGGGTTGGTTGCTGTTATTGTTACTATTGACTCTCGTTACAATAAAATTCTTGTTCGTCCAAATATCGTCTCTAGAGGCTTTGTTTACATTAAAGAATCTCAGACACTGCTTAAGGAAGCTGAACTACTGGTTTATGAATCCTTGAAGAAGAAAATGGAAAAAAAGGTTACTTTTGGAGAATTAAAGAATACAGTTCGAGAAACCTTGGAACCTTTCTTGTATCAAGAAACACAGCGAAATCCAATTGTTATTCCAGTCATACTCAATATGAGAGAAGCAATGAACTTCAAGAAATAATTTCTTGAAGTTTTTTTATGGTTTGTTTTGGACAAACCATGACTTTCATACTATAATTAGCACATGATAAAATTGAAACAAGGCTTAATTGTAATTTTGACTTTTCTACTATTGATTTTTGCCATGCTACTTGTTGATGGTACTTTTTTTGCTCCAAACAGATTGAAAATAAAAGAAACAATAATAAAGGATCCAGCCATTCCCTCGTCCATTAACGGAGTTAAAATTGTCTATTTTTCAGATGTACACTATAACTTGTTCATCGATTACAATCGCTTTGAAAATATTATCTCAACGATTAACAGTGTCAACCCTGATGTCGTTCTCTTTGGAGGAGATTTGATTGATAACCTTACTAGTAATCCACTGAGTACAACCAATCAAGATTTACTGGTTGATTTATTAAAACGAATTAAAGCTCCAAGTGGCAAATTCTATGTCAGCGGTCAATTCGAAAGTGACTCTGATTACGCAAGAACATTAAGTGACAAACTATTACAACGAGCTGAGTTTGAATCGGTGAATGATAAGTCAATAAAACTGTATTTTAAAGATCACTACATTAACTTAGTCGGTATCGACTTTATCTCTGATTCACTTCAGTTAGAAGCAACAATTAATAGATTAGATCAAACTGTTTATACTCTTGCCATTGCCCACAAGCCAAGCGCCATCACAACATTTGATTCATCCAAGATTGATCTGATGATTGCTGGTTTTACTCATGGGGGTCAAATCAATTTTCCAGGTTTTAAGGAAGTGTTTATTCAGAATCAGATGTATCATGAAGAATCTCAAAGAGTTGGGTCTACTCAACTCGATATATCCATTGGTGTTGGTACTTCAGAACTTAACTTTCGGTTATTTGCTGACCCGCAAATTAATGTATATATTTTAAACTCAAAATAAAAGGTGTTGACCCACAGGTCAACACCTTTTATACTACAATATTTACTAAACGTCCTTTTACGACAATGATTTTTCGAATTGGTTTATTGCCAACAAACAATTGAACATTTTCGATATTCAGAGCCATTTCTTTTAACATGTCATCGCTTGCATCACTATCAACAACAAATTTTCCTCTTAATTTTCCATTCACTTGAACAACAACTTCTTTTTCATCAAGGATTAATTTTGTTTCATCATAAGTTGGCCATGGTTCATAACTTAATGTTTCTACATATCCTAATTTTTCCCATAATTCTTCACCCATGTGTGGAGCAAAACAAGAATACATTTTGATGAATCCCTCCATATAATCGCGTGGAAGTTCATCTTGTTTGTAACATTCATTAATGAAAATCATCAATTGAGAAATTGCTGTATTCATATTTAGCGTTTCAATATCATGTTCAACTTTTTTAACTGTTTGATGATACACATAATCCAGTGCTTCAACTGGTTTGTCAACAATTGGCTTGGTATCAAATAATCGATAAACACGATCTAACCACCGTTTCGTACCATCAATACCTCCTTCCGTCCAAGGTTTGCTTTCTTCAAGAGGGCCCATGAACATTTCGTATACTCTTAAACTATCAGCACCATGTGATTTTACAATAACATCTGGGCTAATAACATTTCCACGGGATTTAGACATCTTTTCGTTGTTTTCGCCTAAAATCATTCCTTGGTGAAATAACTTAGTAAATGGCTCTAAAGTTTTAACAACGCCAATATCGTACAAGAACTTGTGCCAGAATCGTGCGTACAATAAGTGTAAAACCGCATGTTCTGCTCCTCCGACATAGAGATCCACTGGTAACCAGTGTTCTAACAACTTTTCATCCGCAATTTCATTGATGTTGTTAGGGTCGATGTATCGAATATAGTACCAACAAGATCCTGCCCATTGTGGCATTGTGTTAGTTTCACGTGTTCCTTTTTGACCATTGATTTCAACTTCTAACCATTCTGTATTATTAGCAAGTGGAGATTGACCCCTGCCACTAGGTTTATAATTATCAACTGCAGGCAGTTCTAAAGGCAACTCTTCCAGAGGTACAGTTCTAAGCGTTCCATCTTCCATATGAATAATTGGAATAGGTTCTCCCCAATATCGTTGACGACTAAATAACCAATCTCTAAGTTTATATGTAGTTTTTGCTTCACCGATATTTCTTTCTTTCAACCACTCAATCATTGTGTCGATTGCAGTTTGCTTGTCCATTCCATTCAGAAAATCAGAATTAATATGTGGTCCATCGTCAACAAAAGCTTCGACAGATATATCTTTCCCATCAAGAACCTGAATAATTTCTAACTGGTACTTCTTCGCAAATTCATAATCTCGTTGATCATGAGCGGGAACAGCCATAATTGCTCCTGTTCCATAAGTAACCAGTACATAGTCCGCAATATAAACTGGTATTTTCTTGTTGTTTACTGGGTTAATCGCGTAAGCACCAGTAAATACACCGGTTTTGTCTTTGTTTAGTTCCGTTCTTTCTAAGTCAGATTTACTTTGAATTTGATTTAAGTACTCTTCTACCAGTGGTAATTGTTCTGGTGTACTAATGTCTTTTACAAAAGGATGTTCTGGAGCTAAAACACAGTAAGTTGCTCCGAATAGTGTATCTGCTCGAGTCGTAAAGACAGTAAACTCTTTGTCGTGTTTATCTACTTTGAAAACTACATTCGCTCCGACACTTTTGCCAATCCAATTCTTTTGCATTTCTTTAGTCGAATTTGGCCAATCCACCAGTTCTAAATCATTTAAGAGTCTTTCAGCATAAGCTGTAATCTTTAGCATCCATTGTCTCATTGGAACACGAATTACCGGATAACCTCCTCTTTCACTTTTACCATCTATAACTTCTTCATTAGACAGTACAGTTCCGAGTTCTTCGCACCAGTTAACTGGCAATTCATCTATGTAGGCTAAACCGGCATCAAAAAGTTTGGTGAAAATCCACTGTGTCCAACGATAATAATCAGGATCCGTCGTTTTGATTTGACGTTCCCAGTCATAGGAAAGCCCTAAACTCTTAATTTGACGAGTAAAGTTCTCAATATTTTTATCTGTAAACTCTTTTGGATGATTTCCTGTTTGTAACGCAAATTGTTCTGCCGGCAAACCAAATGCATCATAGCCCATTGGATGAAGAACATTAAACCCTTTCATGCGTTTATAACGACTAACAATATCGGTAGCTGTATAACCTTCAGGATGCCCTACATGAAGCCCCTCACCACTTGGATAGGGGAACATGTCTAAAATATAGAACTTTTCTTTAGAAAAATCACTTGTATCGGTTTTAAAGGTTTTATTCTCTTCCCAATATTTTTGCCACTTTTTCTCAACAACTTTGTGATTGTACATATTTCCTCTTTTCTAAAATAAAAAAGGCTTCCCAAGGACGCTTTCACGTGGTACCACCTTTGTTTTTTACTTAATTTAGTTAACGCCTAACTACGAATTGGTTGTTACCCCAATTAGTTCAAAGATGAGTTCATACTTTCATTGTGCTATGTTACACCAAACCATAGCTCTCTAGAACAAATTCAGTATTACTAGTTCTTATCAATACTTTACTCTATCAATTCTAATCGCTTTATTCTTTTTTGTCAATGTAGACACTATCGAAACCATCGTTCTCTTTAAACTTGACAAAAACCCTCTCACTGTGTGATGTTGGAAGATTTTTACCAACATAATCAGGTCGAATCGGTAATTCGCGATGCCCTCGATCAACAAGTACAGCTAATTGAATCGATGATGGCCTACCATATTCCATGACCCCATCCATCGCTGCTCGAATTGTTCTACCACTAAATAAAACATCATCGACTAAAATACAGATTTTTCGATTGACATCCATTTCAATACTTGGTTTTTCTTCACCTTCTAAATTATCATCGCGCCAATAGCTAATATCCAAATCATAGACTACGACTGCTTTGTCTTCTAATTTTTCTAATATTTCCTTTAGTCGATAAGCCAAAGTAATTCCGCGGGTTTTAATACCAACTAAAACAATATTATCGATACCTTTATTTTTTTCAATTATTTCATGACTCATTCGTTTGATTGAACGGTTTATTGCTAATTCATCCATTAATTGATTCATACTAAACACCTCTTGTCTATTATACTTTGGTTGTGAGTTTGTTACAATGTAAGAAAGGAGATATCGCATGGAAACAAAACTTGTTAATCAACAAAAAACAATTGCATTGGTCGCACATGATAATTTAAAGAGTGAACTAATGAATTGGATTTCTTTAAACATTGATCATTTAAAAAAACACAAACTATGTGGTACAGGAACAACGTCCAGTTTAATTCGTGACAAGTTCAAAATTGAAATTGAATCCTTTATGTCAGGGCCGATGGGGGGAGATCAACAACTTGGAGCAGAAATAGCGAAAGGAAACATTGATTTGTTAATATTCTTTTGGGATCCCTTAGAAGCTCAACCTCACGACCCGGATGTAAGAGCATTACTTAGAATCGCTGTGTTATATAATATTCCAGTTGCTCAAAGTGTTTCGGGAGCGAACTATTTAATTACTTCTTCGTTGTTTAATCAATCTTATACCAAAGAAGTACCTTCAACACACGAAAGTCTTAAAAACAGAGTTGACTATTTTTCAAAAAAAGAGACTTGAAAGTACTCTGATGATGTGCTATTATTGATAAGCACATCTTATGGCCCGTTGGAGAAACGGTTAACTCACATGCCTTTCACGCATGCATTCACGGGTTCGAATCCCGTACGGGTCACCATAGGGGTATAGTTCAATGG
>JAAYEW010000106.1 GCA_012728555.1 Erysipelothrix sp. | reverse complement strand
GTATATTTGGTGGGTAAATTAAACGTTACAGGCAAGTGTAAAAAAAGACATCCCAATGTTGAAACAATAGAACAAAACCAAAATATAACAACATAAAATACAAGTCATACCAGAGAAAATGAATAATATAAACCTAGAACCTAAATTAGTTGGAAGTATTGAAGGTGCATTTTTTGTACCTGCATATCAGAGAGGATATCGCTGGAAGGAGGAAGTTGAAAGACTTTTAAACGATTTTAGTGAAATAGCGGAGGGACAAAATTATAGTCTTCAACCAATTGTAGTAAAAAATGTCGGGGAGAAGAAATTTGAGTTAATTGATGGACAACAACGCTTGACAACAATTTTTTTAATTTTTCGCTACATGAAACAATTGAACCTTCCATTTCAACTCAATTTTTCACTTGAATATGAAACACGAGAAGGGAGCAAAGATTTTTTAGAGAACATTAATTCTGGCACCTTAAGCAATGAGCCAAAAAACATCGATGAATACTTTATTATAGAAGCATATAGAATTATTACAGCTTGGTTTAAATCGCATAAAGACGAAGCACTTGCTGCTTTCAATCTTTACAAAAAATTAAATGAACGCATACGAATTATTTGGTATGAGGTGAGTTTTGATGAAGACGCTGTTTCATTATTTACTCGTCTAAATATTGGTCGAATTCCTTTAACAAATGCTGAACTTGTGAAAGCATTATTTTTAAGCCGAAATAATGGAATTGACGATAGAAAACAACTGGAAATTGCTACTGAATGGGATATTATTGAAAAAGAATTACACAACGATAGTTTGTGGTATTTTATAACCAATGAAAATCCTGCACAATATTCAACAAGAATTGAGTTGATTTTCAACTTAATGGTAAATAAACAGAAGAACGAAAGGGAAAAATTCTTTACATTTTTTCATTTCGACACAAAGATTAAAGAATCACAAGGCAAATCAGAGATATGGACTGAAATCCAACGTTATTTTCAACGTTTAAAAGAATGGTACGAAAATATTGAACTCTATCATAAAATTGGTTTTCTGATTGCCTCAGAATCAATCAGCTTACAAGAATTAATTAATAAATCAAAAGATATTACAAAGTCGGAATTTCAAAATTCACTTGATAAGTTAATTGCAGAAAGCATCGACTTTAAAAAAGAATATTGCGAATTGTCCTACGATAATAAAATCGATTATGGACAAATTGAAAAGTTATTATTGTTGTTTAATGTAGAAACAATTAGGCAAAAATCAGATGAAACAATGCGTTTCCCATTTGATAAACACAAACAAGAAAATTGGAGTTTAGAACATATTCATGCTCAACAGTCGAAAGGTTTAAATAAGAAAGAGCAATGGTCATAATGGTTTAATCTGCATAAATTGTCGTTAATAAACATCGACCCAGAAAAAAACAAACTTCTAATTGAGGAAATCGAAAATGCAGCAAAAGACGATAAACTCACAGGTGAAAGATTTTCTGAATTATTCGAGAAAGTAACTTTTATCTTATCGGAAGAAGGAAGTATAGAATATACTCACTCTTTATCAAATTTAGCTTTGTTAGGTCAATCAGATAATTCCGCATTAAACAACTCAACTTTTGATGTGAAACGCAATAAAATGCTTGAAATGGACAAATCAAGCGATTATATTCCTGTTTGTACAAGGAGAATTTTCCTAAAGTATTATACACCTTCCCAATCAAACCAATTACATTTTTGGGGGAAAGCAGACCGAGATGGATATGTTTGTGAGATGGATAAAGTATTAAGGAACTACTTAACACTGCTTCAAAAGAAAATAACATTATGAACACAAGAGAATATACTTTTCAAAATTTGTTTGGTAGCACGTTCATTTTTGAGGGAACTGAAATTATTCTAAATAAAATAGAAATACCAATTATTCAAAGAGATTACGCTCAAGGCAGAACAAATAACGAAGTCGGGAGAATCCGAGATAGGTTTTTAGATGCGTTACTAAATGCAATTAATAATAAAAAACGAGTAACATTAGATTTCGTTTATGGGGATATTTCTCAAAAAGGTGTTCTTACTCCTCTTGATGGACAGCAACGACTTACAACACTTTTTCTGTTACATTGGTATTTAGCAAAAAAAGAGCAACTTGAAATTAAGGACTATGAATTTTTAAAAAATTTCTCCTATTCTACTCGATTTAGTTCAAGAGATTTTTGCCAAGAATTAGTAAAATTTTCTCCAGATTTTCATAATGGGCAATTATCAACAGCTATCAAAGACCAGTCATGGTATCCGTATGAATGGAAAAATGACCCTACAATTCAAAGTATGTTGGTAATGATTGATGCCATTCACGAAAAATTTAAACATAATATCGATTTATGGGAATCGCTTGTAATTGACAGAAATATTAGTTTCTATTTTCTTCCACTGAATGAAATGGGGCTTACCGATGATTTATACATAAAAATGAACTCTCGTGGTAAACCATTAACTCCATTTGAACATTTTAAAGCAGAATTTGAAGAAATTATTAAACAACAATCTGAAGAACTTTCAAAAGAAATAAATCATAAGTTCGATATTGATTGGACTGATATGCTTTTCCCATTTCGTGGTGATAACAATATTATCGATGATGAATTCATGCGATATTTTCACTTTATCAGTGATATTATCTGCTACAAATCGGGGATTGATTTTGAAAAAGATGAATTTAAAGTAGCCAAATTACTATATGGTAGTAACAATGAAAAAGCACAAGAAAATATCAAGTATTTGAAAAACTCCTTTGATTGTTGGTATAAACTTGACATTCTGGATTTTTTCGACGGTTTATTTTCTCAAAACATATATGAGAGTGGTAAAGTAAAACTTTACCAGGAAGACCTCAATATATTTAAGGAATGTCTTGATAATTATGGTGAATATTCAGGTCGAAACAGAAGATTTCCTTTAAACAAAATCTTACTACTGTATTCAATCATAACATACCTTCAAAACACTGAGAAAGTTACGAAAGAAGATTTTCGAAAAAGAATTCGAGTTATAAGAAATTTAATCTGGAATTCAACTGATGAAATTCGTGATGAACGTATGAAAACGCTTTTATCTGAAACGGAAACAATTATTCTAACCGGTGAGATTCCGATTGCGGAAAAAGGAGACCTTGGTTTTAACGTCAGACAAAAAGAGGAAGAACGAAACAAAAAAGAGTGGTTAATAACGAATTCTCAATTTGAAGATGAATTATTTCATTTGGAAGACCATACTTTATTAAAAGGCTGTATTGCAGTAGTGGATTTGAGTAACAGTCATAACTTTAAAAAATTTAGATTGCTATTTGATAATTGCAGTAAGGATTTAATAAATAGAGCATTGTTGAGTATTGGAGATTACTCCCAGTTTATATCTTGGCGTTACCAAATTGGAGCAAAAAGTAATGATTCAGTTTGGTTTGATTTATTCCATCCAACAAAACAGCGTCAAGGTTTCGACAAAACCGTTAAAATTCTGAACACACTTTTAGATAATACCGAAGAATCTGAAATCAATAATCAATTCTTAGAACAACTAGCCAACAAGTATCTTGAAAATGAAGAAACGCCTTTTGACTGGCGGTATTATTTAATCAAATATAGTTCCATGAGACAAGGCAATTTTGGAATGTATTATTGGAGAAATCGTGCTGAGAAACCCTACGAAATAATAATGATGAATACAGAAAAAAGTATTGGCGGTAGAAATTGGGATATCTCACTTTACACTTTAAATACACTGACTGAATTCAGTAAAAAGTTATCAATTGGAGAATATGCTTATCAAGGGGACAAACTAAGATTAATTAACTCTGACATTGAAATAGATTGCTTAAATGACAAATATTTGATTACTCAAAACGGAGAACAAACGGAATATCCAATAAATCAAGTAAACGGATTTGACATTGAAGACAGGGTTGAAAAAGGCAGACAAATTATTATAGACATTTTGAATGATAAAACTTAAAAATAAACACCAGCCTGTAACACGCGGTATAGTTAATAAGGGTTTCAGTGGTTTTCGGGGCGCAGTAACCCGCACCAAAATTTGCTGTAACTTGACAGGAAAGAAGCCCGCAATCCCTTACTAACCATACCGCCATCCGTTAGGTGCAAGGCTAAAAGAAAGCATCGTGCTACTAAATAAAAGTTGATATGACAGCTTTTTTGGCTATTTTTGATAAGTTATAAATTAATAATTCGCTTAAACAAAGGGATACAGCGAAAAAAAATATCATTGTGCAAAAAACTCTAACGAGTTTTTTATATATAGAGCCATATGACATCAATTGAAAACATATTATTTCAGAATGGACCAATGATGTCTAGTGAACTAGCAAATCGGTTACATTCAAAAGAATCAATTCCTCTAAATACAGCAAGTCAAAAAGTTTCTAGGAATGGTAAAATCAAAAAAATAAAAGGGTTCTATACAAGTAATCAGTCATTTTGTTTTTTGGAACAGCACGAGCAAAGTGGAATGTACTATGAAAGATTCGTAAAATCCCTTTATGAAAATGGTAAAAAATACTGGTATTGTATTAATGCCTTAAAGCTACATGGAGGAATGTTGCGCAAAGACTTTCTTGAATGTTATACAAATTACCCAATTCAAGCATTAAAAGGACATTTACCATTCAATGAAGTTCTACAAAAATTCGTTGAGCAAGGAATCTTGGTGTATAATTCTCCTTATTATGCAATTGCTCCAAAATTTTCAATGCAACGAAACTCTTCTGTCGCAAATAGAACTATTGAAATGATAAAGACTGATACTTTGTCTTCATTTCATTCTTTAGTGAAAAATATTGGATTAATTTCGTTTAATACAGGAGAATACTTTGCCGAATATGGTAAATTCAGATGGTCATTTAAAGGTGTATCAGCTGTGACAGGATTGTTTCAAAATGGCTCACCAGGGTTTTTGTTAGCTGACATTCTTTTGGGAACTTCTATTTATAAGGACGATGTTAATTTCTTCATTGAAAAAATCAAGAGTATTCAAAGCTTTTCCAATGCTCCAAGATTAATACCTTTTCTTATTGTAGATGATTTAGACAAAGAAGCATTAGGATTGTTAAAGCAAAAAGGAGTTGTTGTTGGTTTCATAAAAGAG
>JAAYEW010000008.1 GCA_012728555.1 Erysipelothrix sp. | reverse complement strand
TCTTTAGCGTTAATTTCTTCGCCAGTATTATACTTAAGACCTGATTTGATCTTGAAAGTATAGGTCTTGCTTCCATCTGCATTTTCAACAGTGACTGGATCTCCATCTAATACAGTAGGGTTAAGAACAAATTGTCCACCTTCATCAGTAGCAACTGTTCCGTAATCATGAAGTAGATTTTTAATCCATAAGTCATAGCTTGAGTTACCGAAACCATTAATATAGTCTCCGTTTAACTCACCAGAAGTTCCAACCACTAACGTATCTTTAGTTGGTGTTGTTGTATCTGGTTTTTCGCCATTGTCAGGATCAGTTGGTGTCGGTGTATCTTTAGCACAACCTACAACAATCAATGCAACTAACAATAGAGCGAGTAGTTTTTTAAGTAATTTCATAACCATCCTCCTTGTTTGAAATTTTACAGTTTTGTTCTGTATGTGCCTATTATATTTACTCTTTCTGCAAATGTCAAACAAAAAACGACATTTTTTCAGAAAGCAAAATGTAAATATTTACATTTTCTCGTTATTTCCATTAAGCGTTTTCATATCTTCGTAGATTTCTAGCATCTCTTGATCCAAAGCATTAATCTTTTCTGAAACATTTTTTAACCTTCTTTGAAGATCTAAATGAAAATCATCGACGTTGTTTTTATACTTTAACTCGTGTTCCAAACTCGCCCAAAAATCCATCGCAATCGTACGGATTTGAATTTCAACCATAACATCAATTTTTCTTTCAGATAAGTAGACTGGTACAGTTACCACTAAATGCAAACACCGGTATCCATTCGGTTTAGGTCGTTGAATATAATCCATTTTCTTAACAAGTTTAATATCATCCTGTTGTAAAAGCACTCGCTCAACTAAATAGATATCACTTAAGTAATTACAAATCACACGTACCCCAGCAATATCAGTTAAGTTGTCCATCGCCGACTGAGTCGACACTTCTAATCCGCGACGATTCAGTTTATTAACGATCGATTGGGGATCTTTAAAACGAGATTCAACATGATGAATTGGATTATGATCATATTTAACATTAAATTCTTGATCCAGAATTGATAACTTCGTACAAATTTCTTTCATTCCCGACTCATAAAGATGTCGAAACTCAGACAATCCCTTTATTTGTTCAAGCATAATGATGTCCTCTTGATTAAACTGCATGTTTTTTAAAATATCAAAACGATATGGACTTCTATTATTTTTCATTTAATCACCTGTATTCATTATAACAAAAAAGAAGAGAAGTATCTCTTCTACCGAAATTTAATAAAGCCTTTTGAAACAATCTGAAAATCTTTCACAGGGCCAAAATACCTCGAATCTCGTGATCGAGGTCGATTATCCCCTAAAACAAAATACTCATCATTTTTCAGTTGATACGATGGCATTCGATAAGTAAAAGGACGCTTTGAATTCTCAATAATTTGATCACGATACTCTGAATCTAAAAAAGGCTCATCAATTGCGACCCCATCAATATACAAAGTATCATTACTATAAGAGAGTTCTTCATTTGGTAATCCAATAACTCTTTTCACTATTAAATCCTCATTACCATTAATCTTAACAATCACAACATCAAAACGTTCAACATCATCAAAATAATCATGAAACATGAATGAAATCCCCATATTACCATCTTTTAATGTTGGAAACATTGAATCTCCATCGACACGAACCGGGATAATAAACCATTCAAAAACAATAAAATTAATAATTAAAACAAGAAGAATGGTCTTTAGTAATTGACGAACTTTTTTTCTAAACATATACATAAAAAAACCCTCCCCCTATATACTATTATAGGTAAGGAGTTTCCTAATTACAAAAGAAACAATCTAACAATTTAGTCACTTAGATTCTTCTGGATTATTTTGAGTGTGAGATTCATCGGTAATAGCTTTCTCTCTAGGAAAAAGTTTACCTATAACATTCGAATCTACAGAATCGATATTAATTTCTTTGTCATCCAACCTACGATTCGTGTACATTGAAAATAACGTATACAAAACACTTGCTAAAGGAACCATCAACACCATACCAACTAGACCCCATAAGTTAGCACCAATTGTCACCGCAACCATCACCCAAATTGCAGGAAGACCAATTGAATTTCCAACAACCCGCGGATAAATGATGTTTCCATCAACTTGTTGAACAATTATTTGAAAAACAACAAAGATTAATGCCTGCGACATCGATTGACTTGCTATTAAAATCGCTCCAATCGCTGATCCAATAAACGCCCCAAAATAAGGTATCAAGGCACAGAAACCGACCAGAACTGATAACACAATTCCATACGGAAACCCAAAAATCAAGGTACCAATATATGTTAGCATTCCATTAATAAATCCTTCTGTCAATTGACCAGTCACAAAATTAGAAAACGAATGGTGCGTCAATGTTCCTAAATCAAGTGCCCAATTTGCGCGTTTTTCACTCAAGAAAGCAAACAGAATTTTTTTGCATTGTCGTTTCAAAGTTTCTTTGGATAGTAATAAGTATAAAGAAAAGAAAATCGCCACAATCACATTAAAAAGAACTGAGATAGTCGAGGTAAGAACATTGAAAAATTGATTTACAAAGCGTGATATAGAGGTTGTAGCAAACTCAACCAAAACTTCTTGATAATTCGACATTGTCTTCTCTATATTGCCTACTGCATCTTCAATACCAGGAATATCATCAAACCAACGAATCAAACTATCTCCAAGATCTTGAACCAGAATTGGAATCTGTTTTGCGACATCAACAAGCGCATTGACAAAGCTTGGAACAATCAAGAATAATACAAAACCAACTACACCGATTACAAACATCGTCGCTAGTAACAATGCTAAAACACGAGCAATGGATTGTTTCACCTTAAGTTTATTAATCAAAAAAAGTTCAATCTTTTTCATTGGGACATTGATTACAAAAGCAATAGCGCCACCCAACAAAAATGGAAAGAATAAATTAATAATAAATCGTAAGGTTTGTGGAATAATTGAGATATTGGTCAAAAGAAAAATTAACACAGCAATCTCTAATAAAATCAGCATAATAAATTTTAACTGTGAATTGTTTTTCATAAGCCTATCTCCTAACGCTCTCATTATAGCAAATCTTATTAAAAACAAAAGAAAAACATCCACTCAAGGATGTTTAGCTTCATTTGCTACTTGTCTTGGATTGGAACTGGTTTTGGTTCAGGTCCATCATACTCTTCATTAGCAGGATACTCTTGCAATGTTTCTGTTTTTTCTTGCTGATTCATTTCAAACTCATCCGCATTATCAATCATGTCCGCTTCTGTAGCAGTTGAAGCCATTTCTTCATTCAATGGATTCTTTAGTTCTGTAGCCATCTGGTTCCTCCTTTAAATAGAGTATATCGAAACCGGTTACAAAACACCAGTAAAATAAACAATAACCGACAAGACAGAACCGACAGCAATTAATTTAATGATGTCCATTTTCTTAACTCTAAATAAATAGAAAGCAACTACAAAACAAACGATGGCTAGTGGTTCTAGACTGTTTATCGATACAAAACTCTCTTTGAAAAGAGAAGATTGAACCATCGACAATGCTGCTACAGCAATCAATCCAATAATTCCAGGCTTTAAACCTTTTAACATCTTGTCTAAAAAAGCTATCTTTTTGTCCCTAAAAATAAAATAGGACAACACCATCATCAGTATAAATTGAGGTGTCACATTTCCTATAGTTGCCACAATAGCTCCGGGTAATCCCGCTACTTTAGTTCCTACGAATGTAGCAGAATTAATAGCGATAGGACCCGGAGTCATTTGAGAAATTGACACTAAGTCTGTCATTTCTATCATACTCAACCACCCTTTATCAACAACAACAAATTGTTGAATTAATGGAAGAGCAGCATAACCCCCACCAAAAGCAAAGAGGCCGACTTTGACAAATGTAACGAAAAGTTCAACTAAAATCATCACTTAACCTCCTCTTGTTTAAAAATAGAAAATATTACTAATCCGATTAAAGCTAGCGTTATAATGATGTAGATGGTCGAAACATTTAAAACATAACTGGACACAAAAGCACCAATCATAAGAACAAATGAATAAAGTGGATGTTTCTTAAACTGAGCTTTGGCCATATCATAAACCGTAATCAACAGTACGGCGCTGATTGTCCCACCAATACCAATCATAATCGTGCTAATCAGTGGACTGTCTCTAAATGAATCATAGAAATAATATACAATGGTGATAATAACTAAACAAGGAAGAACAGACGCGAGGAGTGCAATGATTGCACCTTTAAATCCTCTTAAACGATAACCGGTTAATAAAGATGTGCTAATTGCCATGGCTCCGGGTCCACTTTGAGCAATCGCAACAATGTCTAACATTTCTTGATCATCAATCAACTTCTTATTTTTCATAAATTCATCTCGAATCACCGGGACTATCGTATAGCCTCCACCAAAAGTAACCGTGTTTATTTTTAAAAAGGTTAGAAATACTTCTAACAAGCTAATATTTTTTTCCATAAAAGTATTATAACAGTATTTTCAAGGATTTTAAAATTCCCTATAGTTATCTATTGACACAGAACTTTACTTTGTTTATTCTAGTATGGTATTCAAAACCAAGATTTAATACCCGAAATATGGTCGGGTAGTTTCTACCAGGTCACCGTAAAAGACCTGACAAGATAGGTTGAAACGAGCTAAAGCCGGTTTCTACCGGTTTTTTGTTTTTTCTTGGCACTGATACTAGAAAAAAGGAGAGTTCAAATTAATGGACAAATTTTTTAAACTCAAAGAGAACAACACAACGGTCTCTACTGAGATTCTAGCAGGATTGACAACATTCTTTACAATGGCGTATATCCTTGCAGTAAATCCCGACATGCTTAGTGCAGCAGGAATTCCTTGGGGAGCGGTCTTCTTAGCAACTATCGGTGCATCTGCAGTCGGTACATTGGTCATGGGGTTGTTTGCGAATGTCCCTTATGCTTTAGCACCAGGGATGGGTTTAAATAGTTTCTTTGCATTCACAGTTGTTTTAGGAGCTGGATACACGTGGCAAGAAGCACTCGCAATGGTATTTATTTGTGGGCTTATCAACATCCTAATTACTGTAACTAGTGTTCGAAAACTTATTATCAAAGCAATCCCAGAATCTTTACAACATGCTATTGGTGGTGGTATCGGTATCTTTATTGCTTATATTGGGTTTCTTAATGTTGGAGTAATTAATATTTCTGGTGTTGTCCCGGCACTATCAGTCTTCAACAATCCAGCAATCATCTTGATGGTTATTGGTCTATTACTCACCATTGTCTTACTCTTAATGAAAGTTAAAGGAGCAATTGTCTTAGGAATCATCTTAACAACTCTAATCGGTATACCACTGGGAGTCGTTGATCTTGCAACTGTAGATTTCACAAATAACTCACTAGGAACTTATTTTGGTGAATTTCAAGGAGTCTTTGGACAAGCGTTTAATGGTCTTGGATCATTATTTAGCGATAGTTCACGCTATCTACAAATCTTTATGATGGTATTTGCTTTCTCATTAACAGATACATTCGATACAATCGGTACTTTCATAGGAACTGGTCGTAAATCAGGCATCTTCTCGGATGCAGACATTCAAAATCTAGAAAATTCTAAAGGATTCTCATCAAAAATGGACCGTGCTCTGTTTGCAGACGCTATCGGCACTTCTGTTGGTGCTATTCTAGGAACATCAAACACTACTACTTATGTTGAAAGTGCTGCAGGTATTGAAGCAGGTGGTCGCACCGGCCTAACAGCAGTCACCGTTGCAGTTTGTTTCTTGCTCAGTGCCCTACTTGCACCAATCGTTCACTTAATTCCAAGTGCAGCAACCTCTCCTGCTCTAATTATTGTTGGGATCATGATGATGTCTTCCTTCACAGAAATAAAATGGAATGAACTTGAAGAAGCAATCCCAGCATTCTTTGCTTCAGTCTTTATGGGTCTTACTTATAGTATTTCTACAGGTATCGCATTTGGTTTCTTCTTCTATATCTTAGTAAAAGCGACAAAAGGAAAACTGAAAGAAACTCACCCTATTTTATGGGGAAGTGCCACATTATTCTTAATAGACTTTGTCTATAATGCCTACATTAACTGGCCTAAGTAATAAACAATTGATTTAAACAAAAAGTATCCATTTCTTTTAAAGTGCACCCCTTATCTTGGACACAAGGTTGAGGAGGTGCACTTTAAAATTATCCAAACTATTTAAAAAACAATGGATAGTTACACATGGTTTGAATTGAGTAGACTGGACAGCTTGTTAGTGCTAACTTAAATATCTTTGTCGAACAAACCGTTGAACTATTGAGAAACAATACAAACAGATACTACGACAATTATTCACACAACCAATTTCCAATAGAGTTCTCATCAATCAACAAAGCATTTGTTTATCGTCCAAATAATGTACAAATCAAAGACTTAGAAATGAAAAGCTTCATTTAATAACAGAAAATGAATATTTGAATAATTGAAGGCCTAGATAATAAAGAAAAATCTAAGTCGTTTCTTCACTACAGAATAAGTAGCTCATGAAGATCTTACTAAGAATCGCACCGTGATCACGATCAACCTATTAAAATAATCTTCAACGCTGGCATTTTGAGAACACATCGATGTTTACAGGAGCTCTACGAAAAGCTTTATAGTTATCGATGAATAATCGACACTTTAAGAGAATTAAGATTCATTGTTAGCCCTAAAAAAGTTTGTCGACAGATAAAGAAATACGAACTAAATAGTCTTAGAAAGAGAAAGTGCAAGTACCTTTCATATCAAGCAGATATTGTAAAAGTAGCTACGAATCATATTCACAATAGTAAACCTTAACCGAAGTGGTATAACAATGTGAATAAGTCTAGCATTAACGATCAAAAAGTGGGCTTCTCTTTAATACAGTATGGTCATGGAAGTTGCATCATGAGCTATGACTTTGCTAAATCTTCTAACTTATTACAAATACAAACGATATTTAAGAAAGCCTTCAAAAAACAGAAATGTATGATATGTATGAAGAAGAGTTTCATACAGCTGATAAATTCAGTCATGCAATTCACCATTACATAACATATAATAATAAAGAGTTAAATTCAAAGCAAAAGGACTAACTCCTGAATAATTTAGGAATCAGTCCTATGGTTAGATCAACAAAGTTTGTCCAATTTTGTGGGCGCACTTCATTAAGCGAATACTTTTTTATTATCGATTCACATCATTGTCTAAAAAATCAGGAATACCATCACCATCGACATCTGTATAGCGCTCTTTTTCACCAGAGAAACCTGTTCCATACATTTCTCTTGCCAGGTGACCTTTACGAACTCTGTCTTCTTCAACAAGCTTACTAAAAACTTGTTTAACTTTATCGCTATTGACAATATTAACTAACTGAATTTGAGAACTTGAGCGATCTGCCGTAAACAGCGTAATTGTCCCCATACCAAACAGGCGTTGAGAAAACTTTTTAGTTAAGTTAATGTCTAAGATTCGATAAAGAAGTATCTCCTCTTCGTGGGTATTAAATAATCCTTTCGTAACAATTAGACGTGAAGCAGTTAAACGATATCTTGTAAATGAGAGTGGTAATCTTAAAAAACGTTTGCGGTCTTTCCATAAAACTTTTTCTGCTTCTAATTTTAGGTCTTTCATAGTCTACCTCGTTTCAATGAAATCATTATATCAAAGTTATTATTAAAGAACATCTTTTTTTGTCTCATGCTATAATATACTTATGAAAACATTAAACTATGGCATAGTGAGCGCTGCCAGTATTGCGCCACGCTTTATTGGAGCAATCCAACAAACTGACCACTCAAAGGTCGTTGCTATTGCATCAAGAAATCATGAAAAAGCACAAGCTCTTGCTAACTCTCATCAAGTTCGTAAAGTGTATGGTAGCTATGCAGACTTGTACCAAGATCCAGAAATTGATGTTGTCTACATTTGTAATATCAATGATGGGCATTTCAATGAAATCAAAGAAGCTCTGCTTCATAAAAAACATGTAGTTTGCGAAAAACCGATGGTTCTTCATTCATATGAAGTAACTGATTTATTCGCATTAGCCAGAAAACAAGGATGTTTTTTAATGGAAACACAAAAATCAGTCTTCTTACCAGTCACTAATTTTGTCAAGAACTTTATGGCTGAGAAACAACTTGGTGACCTTAAACAAGTCGATATGTCTTTAAGTTTCTCTGGTCGATTTAATGATGACCACTGGATGTACGATGCCCATCAAGGAGGCGCTTGGATTCCTTCCGCCAACTACGTCATCGAATACTTAACTTACTTATTCGATCAGTATCCAGACAACTATCAAGCAATGGTCAATCGTCATTATCGTGGAGCGATCGATGAAGCATCACTAACATTGCGATTTGACGAAATACTTTGTCATGCTTTTATCACAATGCGTGTAGATACCGACAATACTGCTCGCTTCTATTTTGAAAAAGGTCATCTAGAAATAGCGAATTTCTGGAAAGCCCGTGAAGTTACAGTTCACACAAATAAAACAAGTGAAACCCATTCTTTTCCAACACCATTTGAAATGGTGTACGAAGTGAATCACATTCATGATTGCATAGAAAAAGGCCTTCTTTCTTCCCCAATAA
The DNA here is from genome assembly GCA_012728555.1 of Erysipelothrix sp. Classification (GTDB taxonomy): domain Bacteria; phylum Bacillota_I; class Bacilli_A; order Erysipelotrichales; family Erysipelotrichaceae; genus DUUI01. The sequence continues at coordinate 6,980 of JAAYEW010000008.1, read as the reverse complement.
TGAGCGAAAAAATGACCTTTGAATGTATAAAACTTGTAGAAGATGTCCACCGTTATCTATAATAATGAGCCCTTTAAATATGGGCTTTTTTTATGTCCTTAAATTAGACCAAGATTTTCTGCATCCTTAATTGTCATCAAATAGAGCCTTCCTTTTAAAGATCGACCTGTATTGCTGTTAAGATTGACTTCATCATGATAAATGAACCCACATTTTTTAATGACTCGCTCAGATTGAAAATTGTATTTAAAATGAGAAACACCAATCAGCGGAATACGGACCTCTTTAAAAAGATAAGTCAGGACAGCTTTAGTCGCTTCCACAGCAAACCCTTGTCCCCAATAGTCTTTTGAAATCACATAGCCAATTTCAACACCAGATTCTTGAATTACTTCTTTTAAACGATGAACTCCAAATGAACCGATTACCTTGTTTTTTTCTAGATGTACAATTGCCAGAATATGCTTGTCTTCAATAAACATATCTAATGTGTTTTTACTTTCCTCCAGTGTTCTGTGGTGTGTCCAACCGGCCATTTCTCCGACTCCATCGACTCTCGCATATTCATAAAAATCGTCTAAATCTTGTAGTTTGAAAGTACGAAGAATTAAGCGTTCTGTTTTAATGGTCGTGTTAGAGAAATTAATCCGCTCAATCATGTTTCATAGACAGTGAAATGCGTTTCTTTTCTACATCCACTTCAAGAATTCGAACCGTTACTTCTTGTCCAACTTTGACAATCGTAGTTGGATCTTTAACAAACGAATTAGACAATTGAGAGATATGAACCAAGCCATCTTGATGAACCCCTAAATCGACAAAAGCACCAAAAGCAGTGACATTGCGAACAACACCATTCAATGTTTGACCAACTTTTGAATCCTCTATACTCATAACATCAATACTAATTTTCGGGGTTGGAAAACTGTCTCGTATATCTCGAGCCGGCATAGAAATTGCTTCATTTATATCACGCAGTGTCTCTAACCCAACTTTCTCTTTGATCGCAAACATTGCTAATTGTGCATCACTTAAGTTCGTTGGTTGATACAAAGTTAAATTAAATTCATTCATGAGTTTCTTCGCAATATCATAAGACTCTGGGTGGATTGATGTGTTATCAAAGGGATTTTTCCCTTGTTCAATTCTTAAGAAACCAGCAGCTTGCTCAAATGCTTTAGGACCAAGTTTTGGTACCTTCTTGAGCTGTGCCCGTGATGTGTAAGGACCATTTTCTTTACGATAGTTCACAATGTTAGTAGCAAGTGTTTTACTGATACCAGCCACATAACTCAGCAAAGATGGTGAAGCAGTATTTAGTGAGACACCGACTTGATTCACGCAAGTTTCAGTCACTCCTCCTAATGTTGTTAATAAAAGCTTTTGATTCATATCGTGTTGATACTGACCAACACCTATTGCATTGGGCTCAATCTTCACCAATTCTGCTAAGGGATCTTGGATACGACGTGCCAATGAAACAGCACTTCTTAAATTCAGTTCAATATCTGGTAATTCTTCTTGTGAGATTGGAGATGCAGAGTACACCGACGCCCCTGATTCATCAACTAATAAAAACCCAATTTTCAAGTTTTCTTTCTTAATGAAATCACTGAAAAATTGTTCTGTTTCTCTTCCTCCTGTGCCATTACCAATCACACAAAGGGTAACTTTATTCTTAAGAATCGTATTTCTTAGAATTTGTTCACTCTCTCTAATTTTCTTGAACGGTTCAATCGGATAGATAATACCAGATTCCAAATGATCGCCAGACTCATTGACCACTGCCCATTTACACCCATGACGATATCCTGGATCAAGTGCTAAGATAACATTTTTTTTCATGGGTGGTACTAGTAAGGCATTCTTAAGATTAATCTTAAATAATTCGATCGCCTCTTGATGAGCATTCTCTGTGAGTTCATTACGAATTTGATTTTCAAGAGAAGGTTTCAAAAGTCGTTTATAACTATCTTGACAGACTGCTTGTAAAAGTGTTGAAGCTAGTGAGTTGTCTTTTTTCATTTTAAAGAAGTTTTCAATTTGCGGTAACCAGATGGTTTCATCCAGTTCAATACTTACTTTTAGAATATCCTGCTTCTCACCTCGATTAATCGCAAGAATTCTGTGTCCTACTGATTTATTGATGGGACTTCTGTAATTGTAGTATAGACGAAATACAGTATCTTCTTCTGTTTTTGTTTCACTAATCAAGAGGCCTTCTCTATAGAAAAAACGAATTAATATTGATCGCAAGTCAGCACTATCATTTGCTTGCTCTGCCAATATATCACTTGCTCCTAATAAGACTTCATCAATTGTCTGAAGTTTTTTCATTCCTTCTTTTTCTTCTTGAGTTTCTAAAAAAGAGGTTGCCCAATCAAGAAGTGTTTCATCATTTTTATGATTAAGTATTAATTTTGATAATGGTTCTAATCCTCTTGAAATAGCAATAGTGGCTCTTGTTTTGCGTTTTGGTTTATAGGGACGATACAAGTCTTCTAATCGTGTTAAAGTCGTTGCACTTAATATATCCTTTGTTAACTTTTCATCTTCAACTCCTAATGTTTCTAACGTGTTGAAGATTGTTTTTCGTCGTGATTCGATGGCTAATAAATCATTGTAGTCAGATTGTAAATTTCTAAGAACTTCATCATCCATTGATCCAGTTAGCTCTTTACGATAGCGAGCAATAAAAGGAATTGTGTTGTCTTGATTTAGCAGTTCAATAGCAGCTTCTATATGCTTTGCTGTAAGTCCTGTTTGCTGTGAAAGAACTAAACTCAGTTCTTTGTCGTTTTTTTCAATATAATTCATGGTTCACCTCGAATGTTTATTATAGGGTTAATTAGACGTTTAATCAAATTAAAAGAATAGTCTTTTCTAACAAAACTATCCTTCTTTGCTTTATATAATTACGCCTTTATAACTTGGATTGCTACACACAGAGGACCGCCTTGGGTAATAAAGGCACAAGACAATTCCTCTAATTCAACTTTTGTGACATTAAATTTTTTCTTAATCTTCTCTACTACTTGATTGGCTTGTTCGAGTGTAAACGCATGACTCACACCGAATCGATACTGATTGTCGATTCCTATTTCTTGCAAGTGGTCTAAAACTCTATTAACAGCAATATTGAAATTTCTACCAATACCAAACTTTTCTAGCCGTGTCCCATCTTCTGTTTGCGTTAAGATTGGTTGGATTCTTAAAAAACCACCTAGCGTTGCAGCAAATGGGGTCAATCTTCCCCCACGTTTTAAGAAATTAAAATCTTGTGGTAACAAGAAACTGATAGCGGTATTGCACTTTGAAGTAACCATGTCGACTATTTCTTGAAACGACTTCCCTTGATCACGCATTTCAATAGCATCGTTGACAACTAAACGGTGAGGAACACACAATGTCTTTGAGTTTATTACGACGATATTGTCATACCCCGAAGTTTCTTTAGCTCCAACACACGATTGATACGTACCTGATAAACCATCCGCCATCGCAATGACTAAGACATCGTCATCTTTGTACTTTTCAAACAAGTCAATATATTCTCCTACTGCTGGTTGAGAAGATGTTGGGATGTGACCTTGTTGAATCATTTCATAAAACTCTGTTGCTGATAATTCTTCAAATTCCTTATATGATTTTTGATTAATCGTCACTGTCAGTGGCACAACATCAATATTTAATTGTCTACCTTCTTCTACAGTATAAAGGGTAGATGAATCAACTATAATTCTAATCATAATTTTCTCCTATGAATGAACAGACCAGTTCCTCTATGTTTACGATAGACTCACTTGCTTCATTTCTTTCTGATTTGATTTTACCATAAGTATGACTGTCAAACTAGTATAAAGAAAAAATTCAAAAAACACAGATGTGTAATCACTCTGTGTTTCAACAATTCTTATCTATGATAAAACGGTTTAACGTAACGTGGTAGTCCTTTTTCATCAAGATGAATTTGAGGTTGTCCCACCATTAATGGAGCGAAATAATCAAGAGCTTCTTGAGTAACTCCACGGTAGTTATCTAAAATCCATTCTAGAGGGAAGTTTTTAACATGATTTGCTACTTCTGATGCATCAATCGCAAAGAAATCTATATCGTATTCTTCAGTATCTTTTCGAGTTAAACCAACCATTTTGCCAGTAAAGTTTTTATCTGCTGAACGCATGTGGGCTGACATTCCTAATCGGAAAGACTCATCAACGTCTACTAAAGATTGTTGAGGAGCATAACATCTTTGTAAAGTACTCATCTCTTGTACTTTTGCACGATCACACACTTTATGTTCTAACAACATTTCTTTTAATGCTTGACCAGCTCCACCTAAGACAGCGTGACCAAACAAGTCATTCTTACTTTCACCTGCTGCTAAGTAGCGCCCGTCAGCAAACTTAACACCCTCTGAAATTACGATGTAGCATTTATTCTTTTCTGCTAAGATTTGACGAACTTGTTCATAGAAAAGCTCAGGATCAAACACTTCTTCAGGAAGTACTAATAAGTCAACTTTTCCTGTTGTACATGCGGAAGCTGCAAGCCATCCGGCATCACGTCCCATCGTTTCTAAAATAAATACTTCTTGGCGAGTATAGACATTGAAATCCAACCATGTTTGAAGCTGAGTTGTTGCGATCACTTTGGCAGCACTCGCAAATCCAGGACAGTGGTCAGTCACCATTAAGTCGTTGTCAACTGTTTTTGGACATCCAACAAATTGATGTTTGGTAATACCCTTTTGTTTTGCGTATTGGCTTAATGAATACACTGTATCCATTGAGTCGTTTCCACCAATATAAAACATTGTATCAATGTTGTATTTATCTAAAATTTCAAATAACTTTTCGTAGTCATGGATGTTTTCTCTCTTTAATTTATAACGACATGACCCCAAAGCACTTGAAGGAGTTTGTCTAAGAATTCTATTTTCATCCTCAGACATGTGTGTTAGATCTACAAGACGTTCTTGTAAAATTCCTTCAATCCCATGCAATCCACCATAAACAGTATCATAGATCGGATTTAATTGGTTCCCCATGACAACCCCTGCTAAAGTAGCATTAATAACGGATGTTGGTCCACCTGATTGTGCAACTAAACAATTACCCATATAAAATTTCCTCCTTTTATTTACGCTCATAATTATATCATATCATTGCTTAAAACTCTCTAGTTTTTCCTCGATTTCAGACCATTCAGCCTCACAATGAGCAATCTCATTATGAATTGCATCAATCGTTTCATCAAGTTGTTTCATTTTCTCAAAATCATGATAATATTCTGGGTCAAATCGTAATTCACGATGTTCATCCAGTTTAATATGTAAGTCTTCTAGTTCTAGCAGAAGTCGTTCGGAATTCTTTTTTAAGCGTCTCTTTTCATTTGATTTCTCAAAATCACTCATTTCACTCGATTCTTCTTTTTGTTCATACATCTGATTGTGATTCTTACTAAACAATGTTTCTTTCACATCCAACTGATTGATAATCACCTCACGATTGTCAATTTTTAAGATGCTATTCGCTATCTTTTCAATGAAATATCGATCATGACTCACAAACAAAATAGTTCCATCATAGTTAAGAAGAGCTTTTTCTAGAGCTTCCTTTGATTCTATATCTAAATGATTAGTAGGCTCATCAAGAATTAAAAAGTTTGCTTGTTTAAGCATTAGTTTGCATAGCGCTAAACGAACCTTTTCTCCCCCACTTAAAACTGAAACGGACTTGAAAACATCGTCACCACTAAATAGAAAAGTCCCAAGGACTGTTCTTATTTGAGTCTTATTTAGATTTGGATAATCATCCCAAAGTTCTTCCAAGATTGTGTTTGTTGGATTAAACTGGTCTAAGTTTTGTTCAAAATATCCAATCTCAATTTGGTGTCCTAACAACATCTCTCCACCCAAAAAATCAACATGTCCGATGATTGATTTGAGTAATGTCGACTTTCCTGTACCATTGTTTCCAAGGATTGCCATCCGTTGTCCTCTTTTTAACTCTAAACTCACTTTAAAAAGGATTTCATCGTACCCGACTTGACACTCATCCATAGTCAGTACGTCGTTGCCCCCTCGTAGACGGGAAACAAAATGAGCTTTGAAAGCTTTTTGTGATTGTGAAGGCGATTCAATGCGATCCAATCGATCGAGATACTTCTGTTTGCTTTTAGCAAATGCTGCCTTATTCTTTTTGTATCTAAACTTCTCGATTAAAGTTTCTAGTCGTTCTATCTCTTTTTGTTGATACTGGAAAAGTTGTTGTTGCTTTTGTAATAGTGCTTCTTTTTGAGATAAGTATGAGGAATAGTTACCCTTAAACATCTCTATCTTCTTTTGATTAATTTCTGCCACTTGACTACAAACCCGGTCTAAAAACAAACGGTCATGACTTGTTAAAACAATCGCTGCTGGATAATTTAAGAGATATCCTTCTAACCATTCAATAGTTTCGATATCCAAATGGTTAGTTGGTTCATCCAGAAGTAATACATCTGGTTTAGATAGAAGCATTTTTATAAACCCTAAACGAGTCTTCTGTCCACCTGAAAAAGTAATTAGCTTTCTTGTTAAGTCCTCTTTTTCAAAACCAAAAGAAGACATTAATTGATTGACTTGTGTTTCAATTGTATAACCATCTAAAAATTCAAAACGACTTTGTAATTGAGACAACCGCTCAATATTTTTTTCAGTTGGCTCACTTTTTAGTAACAAGCTCACTTCTTGAATATGCTGTTCAACTATTTTAACTTCTTCAAAAATAGATTCAAAAGCGTCATTCACTGTAATGGATTCGTCTTTAAATGCCATCTGTTCTAAGAAACCTATCGTTAAGTTTGAACGTTTATGAAACTCTGCTTTATCATAAGGTTCTAAACCACTTAATATGTTCATCAAAGTTGTTTTTCCTGATCCATTTCTTCCCACTAAAGCAATCTTTTCAGTTCCTTTAATAATGAATTGTGCATCT
>JAAYEW010000105.1 GCA_012728555.1 Erysipelothrix sp. | reverse complement strand
ACTAGCACTAACCGTACCGATGGAGGCAGCGTGATCGCCAAGAATATTGATAGGGATTATATTTTTTGCGAGAACATCAGAACATGTCTTACTTAAGGATTGATTAGTTGCAAAGACACTGTGACCATTTTTGAATTTTGGTTGAGGTTCTTCTTCACAAAGAACTTCATTCACTCTTAAGATATTCAGTGTTGGATAAAGATTAATTAGTGATTCGATATTTTTAGTTAAACCAGGCTCACTGACCCCTAAATGATTATTGCATCCGATAAGTTTTATCATAGTTTTTCCTTTGTTGTTTTTGACAGGTTCATAATACCACAATCAATGGTAATTTAAAATATTAAGAGAGTTTGCTTAATCGTATACGGCTATCGTCAAAAAGATTTTTGACGATTGATTATAAGTAATTTTATTTGACTATTGTCAATCTCGTGTGATAAACTATCTAAGCATAGTTGGGGTGATCGTATGTCAAGTAAAGAAAATAAAGTCATTTTGGTTTGTACGGAATGTCTTAATCGAAATTATCAGACCTCAATTAATAAGAAGAATCATCGTGAGCGTCTTGAGATTTCAAAGTATTGTAAACATTGTAAAAAACATACTTTGCATAAAGAGACTAAATAGGAGGCAGTATGTTAAGTTGGTTTTCATTTGAAGCAATTAAAAAAGAAATAAAAGGAAGAATTCGTTGGCCAAAAGCAAAAGAAATGGTAAGTGACTCAGAAACTGTGATTCTATTTATCTTATTGTTTGTAGCGTTTTTTATTCTTTCAGATTTCTTAATTGCTTTATTCTTAAAAGCAATTGGATTGGGTGTATAATCGATGGCTGAACTTACTAAAGAATGGTATGTCGTTAATACTTATGCGGGTCATGAAACACGTGTTAAAGAAAATTTAGAGCGTCGTGCTGAAACAATGGGAATTCAAGACAACTTGTATCGAATTCTTGTTGCGGAAGAAGAAGAAATTACATTCAAGAATGGAAAACAAGTCAAAAAAATGAAGAACTTATTTCCAGGGTATTTGTTTGTTGAAATGACAATGACTGATGAAGCGTGGTATGTTGTACGGAATACTCCGGGAGTTACAGGGTTTATTGGATCATCCGGTGGTGGAGCAAAACCATTTCCTGTGTCAGCAGATGAGATTGAATCAATTTTAAGACGAATGGGTATGAGCGATAAAAAACTTGTCGTTGATTTTAAAGTGGGCGATTATGTTCGAATTTTAAATGGACCATTTAAACAAATTGAAGGTAAAGTTGATTCAATGGATAACGATAATCAAAGTGCGATGGTGCTTATCGTATTATTTGGTCGCGATACACCAACAGAAATAAGTTACAACGATTTAGAGAAGATTATATAAAGCCATGAATATGGCTTTTTTTGACTAAAGGAGACAATGATTGTGCTAGAAATTAAGAAAAATCGACAAATGATTAGTTCCTTGTCTAAAAATAAAGGATTGTCAATGACAACTCAGGAACTATTACAGCAACTTCAAATCGAGGAACACGAACTCAAACAATTGGTAGATACTTTGGTAGAAAATCATGTTGTTGTAAGAAAAGGGGAGTCTGTTGGTCTCAATAGTGAAGGATATAGAAAGATTGTTCAAAATGAACTCCCTGTTGTTTGGGGAGTCGTTGAAAAATTAAAAAGTATTTACGATCGAATTAGTTCAGTCTCAGTTTACAATAGCCCTTCGCTTACTGATTTATCAACAGGCACAATTATCATTATAACTGATACAGATAGTGAGAAACTCATTTATCAAATTCTTCAAGAGACTGACTTAGACCAATATAAAATATTAATCTTAACGAAATCACAACTTCTTCAATTCTTTGAAGCGAACAAAGAAGATATAAACAAAGACAATCAGCTGGAGATTTTGTTGTGAGTAAGCTTTATCAACTTTTACAGCAAGATGCTGTAATTTTAGAAAATTCAATTGTGAAAGTTGATTCATTTCTAAATCATCAAATGAATATTGAGTTGTTTGAAGAAATTCGTGATCAGTTTTATGAATATTTCAAAGATAAAAAAATCGATAAGATTATTACTTGTGAAGCTTCAGGTATTGGTATAGCCATCATGGTTGCTCAGGCGTTTCGTGTTAATGTTGTCTTTGCGAAAAAAGATGAATCCCAAATTCTAACAAACAATTGTTATACCGCACCTGTGTTCTCTTATACAAAGAATAAAGAGTCAGTTATTAAAATTGATAAACGCTTTATTCAAGCAAACGAAAATATTTTAATTATTGATGATTTTCTCGCAAATGGTGAAGCGGTCGCAGGTTTAATTAACATTGTTCAGCAGGCACATGCTCATGTTCGTGGAATCGGAATAGTGATTGAAAAAGGATTTCAACAAGGGGGACAAAGACTTCGAGAAAAAGGGTTTGATCTGTATAGCTTAGCGATTATTGATGCGATTATCGAAAATCAACTCATTATGAGAGTGTAATTCATCAAGACACTTTTGACTATGATATAATCGAATTCACGAGGAGATTTTTGTGGAATCATTTAAGAAAATAGAGTTAGAAGATATCAAAATTATTAAGCCTTTTTTTGTAAATCAAGAAACGAGAATATGTGATTATTCAGTCGCTACACGCTTTATGTGGAGAGACTTTTTTAATCAAGAATACATTATTATTGATGAAACTATTATCTTCAAAATACGTTTAAATGGTGATACTTGGTTTGAATATCCGTTAGGAAAGAATGTAGAATTAGCTCTTGAATATATTGAAAATTATTGTCAGCAAACTAATCAGAAACTTGTCTTTGGAACAATACCTTATGAGTACATGCTAAAACTTTTGAATCGTTATCCAGACTATCAACTGATGTTTGATCGCAATTGGTGTGATTATCTTTATGAATATGAATCTTTTCGATTGCACCAAGGAAAGAAATATAATAAGAGAAGGAATCAAATTAAGAATTTCGAAAAGAACTATCCAAACCACCGGTTTGAATTAATTACTGCTGAAAATATTGGAAAAGTAAACAAATTCTACAATGAATTCATGGAAGAATTCTCTGAAACATCACCAATCGCTATTGAAGAAGCTAAACAAGTTAATTGCTCTTTAAACCACTTGAGCGAATTTAATTTAATTGGAGGTGCTTTGTTTGTTGATGACAATGTCGTTGGGTTTTCACTAGGCGAAATAGTTAATGACACTCTCATTCATCATATTGAAAAAGCAAATACGAACTATTCAGGTGTCTACCAAAAGCTTGTTTACGATTATTTACAGCTATTTGTTGATAAAGGTGTTGTGTATGTCAATCGCGAAGAAGATGATGGAGATGTTGGGCTAAGACGTTCGAAATTCTCTTATCGACCAACAAAATTACTAAATAAATATACGATTTTCACAAAAAAACAAGAAATGAATATCAATCTTGTTTCGTTAAAGAAATTATCGAGTATAAATCAATCGATTGGGATCTGAATTATCAAGCTTATAATCTAAGACTTCAATGGTTCGATAAGTTGATGAATCTTCTAAAAAGGCACGAGTATACAGACCTCTTGCTTTTTTTGCGTGCATACTGACCACCTTGCCATTATCAAGAAATACAACATCAATGACATGTAACCGTTGATCGTCAATCAATTTTGAGTACTCTTGAGATGCTAAATTCAATATCGGTTGATTCAGGTGCAATAAATAATCTACAACGCGTGGTCTCCAAAAATCGTACAGGCTCTTATTAAGTTGTCGTAAAGAATTTGTAAAATCTAAGCGATGAAAATTCATACATGTCTTCAATTTGGTCAATCCATAGTAGGCACTTCCGATATAAACTCGGTTGTCATCGAAAGAAGGAAGTGTTTCAATGTCCAGTGATTTAAATGCTTCACCCGCATAGGTATAACGATTCACTGGATTCTCTAAATGATAAGCAACAGTCTCAACGATTTTATCACTGCAGCGATACATTTTTTTTAATTCTGCTTTTGTCATTGAACGCAAATTGTTAACTATTTCTGAATTATCAAATAACAAAGAAGAACAGTTAATCACTGTTTCTTTCATTGTTTTCGCTGGACTCAGATAAATAATCACAGCAACATCTCTTGTTTTAATGGACCAACCAGTACATTTGTATGGTTATCAAATACAACACGTTTGATTAGCATACCATGTTCGCTCAGTAGTTGTAGTTTTTCATCATCGGTTAAAGTGGATAAGGTGTCTTTTAAATTGAGCTTTCGGTAAACAAGCCCGGACGTATTAAAAAACTTCTTAATATCTAACTGGGAGCGTAGGACAATATCTTTTAAAGTTTCCTTTGACGGTGCTTGTTCTTTAACATCGATAAAATCGAAATCAATGTTATTCTCTTTTAGAATTTTTATTGCATCTTTGGTGGTGCTACATTTCATGTATCCATATAATATTGGTTTCATATCTCACTCCTTTTAAAGTATTATACCCTTTTTCTGTTTGAATAACATTTGTTGAATCATAATTCCTCTATGAGTATACTGAAGACAAGGAGAAATTATAAATGAAACTGATTAGTGTCAACGAAAAAATATTTAATTTAATTCAAAAAGACCCAGAGGTCTTGGATGTATTGTTAGAGTTAGGTTTTCACCACATGGCCGATCCAGATATGGTAAGTACAGTTGGAAAGATAATGACGATATCCAAAGCGGCAAATCGTCACAAACTTAGTTATGAAGAGGTTAAACAAGCTTTTAATCTAAGGGATATTGATTTAATGGAGGAGTCTTTATGAATCGTCAAGATAAACTAAAGGAACTAATTTTAAGATTACACGACAATGAAGATCCAGAAGTAATCAAAAAAGAGTTTTCAGAAAACTTTGGTGCTGTTTCGGCGAAAGAAATTTCTGAAATGGAAAAATCTTTAGTCAACGAAGGGATGGAAGTTGAAAGCATTATGAAGTTATGTAATGTTCATGCTTCGATTATGGGTAAAAATGTTCTTCAGAATCATGGGTTGATTGATGAACACGAGCATCCTGGACATCCAATCCAAGTGATTAAGAATGAAAATGGAGCATTACGTATGTTGCTAATTCAAATGGAAGATCGAATTCAAGAAAATGATCTAGAAACTTTAAAAGAACTAGCGACAAAACTTTGGGAAATTGACAAACACTATCTTCGTAAAGAAAATAGTATCTTTGCTTTGATGGAAAAACACGGGATTACTGCTCCACCTAAAGTAATGTGGGGGGTAGATGATCAAATTCGAACGTTAATTAAAACCTTTAGAAATCATCTAGAAGCGGATGAAATTGTTGGTTTTGAAGAAATGAAATATGAAATCATGGAAATGATTACGAAAGAAGAAGATATCATGATTCCAATGGTATTAGATGTCTTTACCCAAGAAGATTGGTTAATGATTGCCCAGGAGTCTGAAGAAATTGGGTATACACTGATTGAACCTAAACAAAAATGGATTCCTCAAAGTGATAAATCATTTGTTGAGAGGTATAAAGAAGATCAAAAAAAATTAAAGAAAGACGAAATGGTTGATGGAGTTGTGAAGTTTGAAACGGGTGAACTGTCTTATAAACAATTACTGCATGTTTTAAATAAAACTCCTTTAGAGATAACGTTTATTGATGAGACTGACACGACGCGATATTTTAATCAGTCTGCTCACAAATACTTCCCTAGAACTAAGAGTGCGCTTGGTAGACATGTTTTGAATTGTCATCCTCCAAAGAGTCAGAGTATTGTTACCAATCTGTTGACTGATTTCAAAGCGGGTAAAAAAGATAGTGAAACACTTTGGTTTCAAAAAGGTGATTTGTTCTTAGTGGTTACTTACATGGCAGTGAGAGATGATGATGGTAGTTATATTGGAACCCTAGAGTTTGTTCAAGAAGCTTCGAACATCCGTCAGATGGAAGGCGATCGTAGAAAAATGGAATAATATGTCATATGAAAAAGAAATATTTTTTTGAGATATTTCTTTTTTTTATGTGCATGAAGTCAATTATTCTATCTATCATAAACAAACTATTTGATTTATACTAAATATAATGTCGGATTGTTAGATAAGAAATGTCTAATAGATGAAAGGGATAAAATTAAGGAACACAAAATCAAAAAAGCAATTGATGGAAATCAAGATGCTTTATGTGACCTTTTACTTTCAATGAAAGACCAGTTGAATAAAATTGGCTATGGTTACTTTCGACAAAATGACTTAATTGACGAAGCTTTAAGTAGAACAACACTGAAAGCGATTGAGAATATATCGTCATTAAGAGAACCAAAGTATTTCAAGACATGGATTGTTCGGATTTATATGAATAATTGTCTTGATATTTTGAAAGAGCTCAATCGCTTTGTTAAATTTGAGGAAAATGATAGTTTTACTTACGATCCTAAAGATTTTAGCGATTTGTATGAAGCAATCGCTCATCTTCCATCCAATCTTCAAACTTTAATAAACCTTCGTTTCTTTAATGATTATACTTTTCAAGAAATATCAGACATAACAGCTCTTTCAGAGCCAACCGTAAGACGTCGTATTAAACAAGGACTATCTTTACTCAAACTAGAGTTAGGAGATGATAATCGTGTATAACTTTGAAGACATGAAAAAACTAAAAGAAGAAGTTAGTGTGTATCATCGAGAAAATAATCAACAAATTACACAGCACTTTAAAAAGAGTTCTTACAATTTTTTCCCAACTTTCAAATTAGTGGCAAGTTTAGCGAGTGTCTTAATTATTGTGTTCTTTGTTGGTAAACAAATGATGCCTCACAATTATCAGATACCGAACGCTTCACAGAAGCCTCAAGATATGGTAGTAGACAAAGGGGGAAGTGAGTCAGTTAATAATAACACGGAAGAACCGACTCGAAATGTAGAACAAGGTATTTACACTGTTGTCAATCAAAGAGAGAATGCTAGTAAGATGGGTTACGACATTGTGCTTCAAGCAGAAAACGTTACTGTTGAGTATTTCTCAACTAGCAAATTAATTTTAAACCAACCATACTATTTCACGGATAACCAGTTGTATTTGGCGAAATATGAAAATGGTACTTGGTCGTATCAAATGGACAATACATGGTATAAGGTAAAACCTTAGGAGGTAAATCATGCTTAAGAAATTATTGAGTATTTTATTAATTGTACTGGTACTAATTGGTTGCTCATCCCAAAAATATTCTGAAACTCCTGGAAATGGTTCAGTAGGACCTGAACCAGCACCTTCAGAACCGACGCTTCCATCCGAACCGGATAAAGGTCAAAGCGATGGTGGATCACAAGATCCGAGCTTTGGTGAAGGAACAATTGATAAGAGTACTGACAAGAAAAAAATCATTACTACGATTTTTTATAATCTTGAATCGAAGACATTTGATGATGATTTAGAAAAGTTAAATTCTACTGTAAAATTACTAGGTGGAGCAATAAAGTCAATCAATATTACTGGTAATAAGCAAACTGAATATGATTCTTCTTCACGAGTTGTTTACGCTGTGTATCATATTAATCAAGACAAACTTGACGAATTTCTAGAAGTTTTCAAAGGAATGTCCATTATTAATCAAAGTATGACAAGTGAAGATGTATCGAAAACATACAGTGACAATAAGTTAAAGATTGAATCTCTTGAGACACAACACGCTCGGTTAATTGAACTTATTGCTCAAGCAGAAACACTAGAATCTATCATCATTTTGGAAAGTAGACTCTCAGAGTTAGAACTTGAAATTAATCGATTAACTGGACAAAATCTAGACATTGAGGATTTGTCTCGCAATGTAACTATTACGATTACGATGTATGAAATATCTGAAACTGGACGTTTAACGACTGAAACATCGTTCGGTGCAAGAATTCAAGAAGCATTCAATAATATGTTAAGTAATTTATCGAACGGTTTCCAAAGCTTTGTGGTAGGTATTGTTTATAATCTTCCATTTTTGATTTTCACAGCAGTTGGTCTTGTAGTATTATTAGCAATCTTTAAGGCTGTTTCTAAAAAGTATCCACAAGACAGAGTAATTAAACATGAAGAAAAAAATAAAGACGATCAGTAAAAATTTGTTTCTAGTGTTTCTATTAATAGGATGTTCGATGATTAATTCATCGAATAATCAAACAGATGAAGTTGTTATGAGTATTAAAAATAGTTCGCTTACCAATCAAGGAGCTGTAGTTGTTATCAAGGGCTCTGCTAACTTGAAGGAACAGTTGATATTTAGTAGTGATTTCAAGATTAGTAAATTGGTTAATGCCAAGTACGAACCACTTGAATATAAAATAGCGAATGTCGCGTGGGAAAGTATTGGTTACCCAATTAAGAAGAATACATCGATTGAGCTTGAAATCAAATGGGAATACTTGTATGGAAAACTAGAACCAGGAAGCTACAAACTGGAAAAAGAATACTTTGTAGATGGCAAGGTTGATGTGAAGAAAACAGTAGCAACAGAATTTGAGATTAAGTAAGGCTAAGAGAAAATCTTAGCCTTATCTTTTTGTTGACGCAATCTTAAAAATGGTATAGAATAAACAAGCTACTTATAAAGTAGAGTCAGTGTGGAAGAATGAGCAACCATTCATCGACCACAACACAATTATTCAAAAAAAGGAGGAATTTATTGTGAGTAAAAAAGTTGCGAGAATTGTTAAATTACAATTCCCTGCTGGTCAAGCTAGACCAGGACCTGCACTTGCTGGAGCTGGGGTAAACATGCCTCAATTTACTAGTGCTTTCAACGATGCTACTAAAGATCGTATGGGCGATATTGTCCCTGTTATTATTACCGTGTTTGAAGATAAATCGTTCACATTCCAACTAAAGACAACACCTGCTGCTATTATGATTAAGAAAGCTGCTGGGGTTAAAAGTGGATCTGGAAGTCCTAAAGCACAAAAAGTTGGCTCAATCACTGTTGACCAATTAAGAGAAATTGCTGAATACAAAATGGTGGATCTCAATGCGAACACAATCGAAGCAGCGATGAATATTGTTGCTGGTACTGCTCGTAATATGGGTATCACAGTAGAAGGGAAGAACTAGTCATGGCAAAAGTAGGAAAAAAATATGCTGCAGCTAAGGCTCAAATTGAAAAAGGAAAACTCTATACTGCTGTTGAATCGATTGAATTAGCTAAAAAAGTTAAATTTGCGAATTTTGATGAATCCGTAGAAGTTAGCTTTAATTTAAACGTTGATCCTCGTCATGCAGATCAACAAATTCGTGGAGCAATGGTATTGCCTCATGGAACTGGAAAAACACAAAAAGTATTAGTTATTACACAAGGACCTAAAGTTCAAGAAGCAACCGATGCTGGAGCAGACTTTGTTGGTGGTAAAGAACTATTAGAAGACATCAAAAATGGATGGTTCGAATTCGATGTTATTGTCGCAACACCAGACATGATGGGTGAGCTTGGTAAATTGGGACGTGTATTAGGGCCTAAAGGTTTAATGCCAAACCCTAAAACAGGTACAGTAACTACAGACATTACTCGTGCTGTTGAAGAAATCAAAAAAGGTAAAGTTGAATACCGTGTTGACAAAGAAGGAAACATCAATGTCATGATTGGTAAATCATCGTTTGATGACACACAACTTCTTGAAAACTTCCAAGCGTTGCACCAAACAATTGTGCGTGTTAGACCAGCTGCGGTCAAGGGAAGTTTCATTAAGACACTTACTCTTTCTACAACAATGGGGCCTGCAGTAAAAGTACAACCAGATTTAGGTTTATAAAATATAAATGTAAGTAGATACAGTAACCACTGTGTCTACTTTTTAATTCAAGACCCTCAATCTTATTAATAAAAACCTTGACTAATGTAATGATATGGTTTATCATTGCGATGTTAACAATATACCCAAGACAGTAACTGCGAAAGCTTAATTTGTTACCGAGGTTAAAAAGTAGTCGTATCAAAACTCTTTTAACTCGCGTCTGGGATGCGGGTTTTTATTTTGTGGAATATTGAAAACAAATAGAAAAAAGGAGGAAAACTCGTGAGAGAACAAGTATTGAATTTAAAACAAGATCTTGTTAGCGAAATCAAAAATAAGTTTGATAGCTCTAA
This sequence comes from Erysipelothrix sp., assembly GCA_012728555.1. Lineage (GTDB taxonomy): Bacteria > Bacillota_I > Bacilli_A > Erysipelotrichales > Erysipelotrichaceae > DUUI01. The sequence goes on along the minus strand of JAAYEW010000105.1, from coordinate 19,977 downwards.
TTCAGCGGTTGTTGTTGAATATCGTGGACTGACAGTACAACAAGTTACTGCTCTACGTCGCCAACTTCGTGACGAAAACGTTGAGTTCAAAGTCTACAAGAACACAATGACACGTCGTGCTGCTGAAGAAGCAGGTTATTCAGACTTAATGCCAGCTTTAATTGGTCCTAACGCTATTGCATTTTCTGAAGATGCTGTAGCACCAAGTAGAGTGTTAGCTAAATTCGCTAAAAAGAATAAAGCGCTTGTTATCAAGAGTGGTGTCGTAGAAGGCAAAGTCGTCGATTACGAAACACTGAAAGAACTTTCTGAACTTCCAAATAAGGAAGGTATGATTGCTATGTTACTTGGCGCATTACAATCACCATTACGTGATTTCGCGTGGGCTATGAAACAAATTAGCGAGCAAAAAGAAAGTGGAACTGAAGTAGTTAAAGAAGCACCTGCAAAAGACGAAGAAGTAGTAGTCGAAGAACCAACGGAAGAAAAAGCTGTTGAAGAAGAAGCAGTTGCAAGCGAAGAAGTTGTTGAAGAAAAAGCTACAGAAGAAGTAGCAGAGAAAGAATAAGGAGGAAATTAAAAATGGCAAAAATTAGTGCACAAGATATCATTGCAGCTCTTAAAGAAATGACAATCTTAGAAGTAAATGATTTAATCAAATTAGTTGAAGAAGAATTTGGTGTAACTGCAGCAGCACCAGTTGCAGTAGCAGCTGGACCAGTAGAGCAAGAAGAAGCAGCTGGACCAACAGAAGTAACAGTAACTCTTAAAGAAGTTGGTGGATCTAAAGTTGGAGTCATCAAAGTAGTTCGTGAAATCACTGGACTTGGAATGATGGAAGCTAAGAAGTTAGTAGATGCAGTCCCTGTAGCTATTAAAGAAAACATCAAGCCAGATGAAGCTGAAGAAATCAAAGCTAAACTTCAAGAAGCTTGGGCAGTAGTTGAAGTTAAATAATCGTAACGATTATCAATTCTTTGTCTAAAGAATGGGGGATAACTGTGAAACATTATTTTACAGATAACCAACAATAAACCCATAACAGGAAGTAAATATCTTTCCGGTTTTTATCCATTCAGTACACCTTTGTAACAGATTCAGGAGTCTTTTCACCAAACGACATTGATTTAGGTGGTATCGCATTGATTGAAGCTTATTTAAAACTTAATCAACAAGGAAGCATTTTAGATTTAGGCTGTGGATATGGAAATGTCGCAATTATTTTAAGTAAAATACTAAATCAACAGGTTACAGGCGTCGATATCAATTCAAGAGCAGTAAGTTTAGCAATAGAGAACAACTCAATAAACTCAACAGCCTGTAATTTCTTAGTGAGTGATGGTTTTCAACAGTTGAATCAACAATTTGATACGATTCTTTTTAATCCTCCCATTCATGCTGGAAAAGATATGTATTATCCGCTTTTTCAAAAATCTTACAATCAATTAAATGAGGGTGGTCAATTACTTGTCGTCATGAGAAAAAGCCATGGACTCAAATCGGCAATTTCTTTTTGCGAGTCACTGTTCAAAACTATTGAAATTGTTCATAAAAATAAAGGATATTTCGTTTTCAAATGTAGTAAATAGTCAATTAATTCAAATTGACAACGTTAGTTAGCTATGCTAAAATAATAAATTGCATAATAGTCAATAAAATAATGGGATTATACGCCCTTTTTATGCGTTTACCCATTAGGAAGGATGGTCCAATGTCAGTAAAACAACCGTATCGAGTCGACAAAATTGGGAAAAAAGCTTCAAGAAGAAATTACTCAAAAATTTCTGGAACGCTTGAACTACCAGATTTAGTCGAAATTCAAACTCACTCTTTAGATTGGTTAATTAAAGAGGGCTTACAAGAAGTGTTTGATGAAGTGTATCCAATACAAAATCATCAACAAACCGTCAAGCTAAATTTCTTAAGCTATAAGCTTGAAGAACCAAAGTACAGTGCAGCAGAAGCAAAATACCGAGAAGCAACGTATAGTGCACCACTAAGAGCTGTCATGGAATTAACAATTACCGATAAACAAACTGGTGAGTTGATCCAAAAAAGAGAAGATGTATTCCTAGGTGACTTCCCATTGATGTCAGATACAGGAACATTCATCATTAATGGAGCAGAAAGAGTCATAGTTTCTCAAATTGTTCGTTCTCCTGGAGCATATTTCGATATTGGATTTGATGACAAATCGACAAGTGAAGTTATCAATGCTGAGTTAATACCATCAAGAGGAACATGGTTAGAATTAATGAGTGATGCTAAAAAGGCCGCACTCGGAAGAATCATCAACATGAAAGTTGATCGTAAACGTGCCATGTTATCAACTGTTTTATTCAAAGCATTTGGTTTATCCCTGCAACAAGACAATACGGATGATGGGTTAGACCATACAAACTTTATCCGTTTTATGGATGCTATGGGACTACAGGTCAATAATGAACTGATTTCACCAAATGAAGAACAAAGACCATTTTTAAATCATTATATTTTACTTTATAGTGCTATTTTCGGAGGATATGAAGAAATTATCAATACTCTGCAAGCAGATAAAGTAGTTACCAATGAAGAAGCATTACGTGCTATTTACGAAAACCAGAGAAGTGATGAAATTCCGACACTTGATGGTGCGATAAATTTAATGAACACTAAGTTCTTGGATTATCGTCGTTATGATTTAAACAAAGCTGGAAGATACAAATTACACAAGAAATTAGGCGTCTGTTCTCGTGCTTTTAATAATGTCATCGGACATGACATTGTTGATGGTTAAGGCAATGTTGTTCTTAAAAAAGGGACACTTGTCTTAAGAGATGAACGAGATGCAATGAAAGAAGCACTAGCTCAAGGTTCACATACCGTTGTTTATCCTTTAGCACACGTGTTCTCACACCCAGATGTTGCACAAATTTCAACTAAGTATAAACAAGCCCTTGTTGGTAGAATATTAGCAGAAACCATAGAGCTTGAAGAGGTTGATTTAGATAAAGGATTGGTATTAACTCCTAGTGAAATTGAACTTCTTTCAAAAGAAAAAGAAGTCATTAAAGTTTATGCTGGAATTGGAGCGAAAGCAGTTAAACTAAATAACAAGAACGGACGTGTCGTTCTAAATTATGGACCAAAACTTTATTCGTTAGCACGAGTTATGGTCAATGGACAAGATTTAGTAAATAATGACAAAGATTTGGTAATTGATCGCTATATTCCTGACACTAGTTTAGATAGAATCACGAATCGAAAAGAAGAAACTATTTTTAGTCAAACTAAAAATAGTGATGATGTTGTCGTTTATTTAGTTGGATCTCTGGTTCAAGAAATCTTTGTTTCACGAGAAGGATCAACACATTTAGTAAAAGTTATTGGTCCAGAGCCGTTTATCAATAAAAAGACAGTAGTCATGAGTGATATTTATTCATTCTATTCCTATTATCTTAATCTGATGGACAATATTGGTCAAGAAGACGATATTGATATGTTAGGTAATCGACGAGTCAGAAGTGTTGGTGAGCTGATTCAAAACCAATTCAGAATTGGATTAAGTCGTATGGAACGTGTCGTCAACGATAGAATGTCGATTTCAGACACATCTTCTTTAACACCAAAATCATTAACAAACATTCGTCCGTTAACTGCAGCAATTAAAGAGTTCTACTCAAGTTCTCAACTATCACAGTTCATGGATCAAATTAACCCATTAGCAGAATTAACAAATAAACGCCGTATCTCAGCTTTAGGACCAGGAGGTTTAACAAGAGATCGTGCTGGTTACGAAGTGCGTGACGTTCATAACTCACACTATGGAAGAATCTGTCCGATTGAAACACCTGAAGGGCCTAACATTGGTCTTATCTCTAACTTAACATCTTATGGACGTATCAATGAATATGGATTTATTCAAACGCCATATCGTAAAGTTGTAAACAATAAAGTTACAGAAGACGTTGTTTATCTATCAGCCGATGATGAAATGGATTACGTCATTGCTCCAGCTAACGAAGTTATTCGTGGCGAAATCGTTAATAAACAAGTGGTGGCTCGATACAAAGGCGACAATATTTTGATGCCAAGAGATACCGTAGAATTAGCAGATGTGTCTCCAATGCAAATCGTATCGGTAGCGACAGCTTGTATCCCGTTCTTAGAAAACGACGATGCATCTCGTGCCTTAATGGGAGCGAACATGCAACGTCAATCCGTACCACTTCTAAAACCACGGGCGCCGTATGTTGGAACAGGCATTGAACACCGAATTGCTCGTGACTCAGGGACTGCTGTTGTATCTCATGATGATGGATTTGTGACCTATGTCGATTCCCAAAAAATTGTCATTGATACCGATGGAGAAAAAAAAGAGTACAAACTTGATAAATTTAGACGTAGCAATGCTGGAACCTGCATTAACCAAACTCCTTTAGTTGAAGTTGGTGAAATGGTCAATAAAGGAGAAATTATTGCGGATGGTCCATCTATGGAAAAAGGTGAACTTGCTTTAGGTCAAAACGTTGTCGTAGCGTTTATGAGCTGGCATGGTTACAACTATGAAGATGCTATCATTATGTCAGAACGTCTTGTCATGGATGATGTGTATACTTCAATACACATTGAAGAATACGATATCGAAGTTCGTAAAACTAAATTAGGAGACGAAGAAATCACACGAGACATTCCAAACGTTGCTGAAGTATCTTGTCGTCATCTGGATGCCAACGGTATTGTTATGGTCGGAGCCGAAGTGAAGGAAGGCGATATCTTAGTAGGTAAAGTAACACCGAAAGGTCATACCGAATTACCTCCTGAAGAAAAACTACTCTTTGCAATCTTTGGTGAAAAAACACAAGAAGTTCGTGATAATTCCCTAAAAGTACCTCACGGTGGAAGTGGAATCGTTCATAGTGTCCGTCGTTTCAAGGCATCTCAAGGATATGATTTAGCCCCTGGGGTGATTGAAGTAGTTAAAGTCTATATCGTTCAAAAGAGAAAAATTTCTGAAGGCGATAAGATGGCTGGACGTCACGGAAATAAAGGGGTTATCTCTAAGATATTACCTCGTGAAGACATGCCATTCTTACCAGATGGAACTCAAGTTGACATTATGTTGAACCCAATGGGTGTTCCTTCTCGTATGAATATCGGTCAAATCCTAGAAATTCACTTAGGGATGGCTGCTAAAAAATTAAACATAAATTTTGCGACACCTGTTTTTGATGGTATCGAAAATGATGAATTAGCTGCTATTATGGCAGAAGCAAATATGGTTAGCGACGGAAAAGTTGTCTTACACGATGGACGTACTGGTGAAAAATTCGATGAACGTATCTCAGTAGGAGTTATGTACATGATTAAATTGGCACATATGGTTGATGACAAACTTCATGCTCGTGCAACTGGTCCATACTCACTAGTAACACAACAACCATTAGGAGGTAAAGCTCAAAATGGTGGACAACGTTTCGGAGAAATGGAAGTATGGGCTCTGTATGCTTATGGAGCAGCGTATACTTTACGCGAAATTATGACTATTAAATCAGATGATGTTAATGGACGGACAAAAACCTATGCTGCGATCCAAAATGGCAAGAGTATTCCTGAACCAGGAATCCCTGAGTCCTTCAGAGTTCTAATTCATGAATTACAATCACTATCTTTAGATATAAAATTTATTACTGAAAATGGTAGTGAGTTTGATCTCAAAGAATTTGATAAGGAAGATAAAGAGTCAAAACAACCTTATTTGGAAGCAGACTTTCGATTTGAAGAGCTTTCTCTAGATGAATCTGACAAAGATGATTTAGCAGAAGTTGAAGATGAAGAAGTTTCTGATTCAGATGAGTTACTTGAAGCAGCAGTCGTTGGTATCGATGACTATGATGCATAGGTAGGAGGATAAACTATGAATTCAAATGATTTCTCCGCTATAAAAATCGGATTGGCTTCTCCAGAAAGAATAAAAGAATGGTCTTATGGAGAAGTAAAAAAACCAGAAACACTGAACTATCGTTCACAAAAGCCAGAAAAAGATGGACTCTTCTGTGAAAAAATCTTCGGCCCAAGCAAAGACTGGGAATGTGCTTGTGGAAAGTACAAAAAAGTTAGATACAAAGGAATTGTCTGTGATCGTTGTGGAGTAGAAGTTACTAAATCTTCAGTACGACGCGAACGAATGGGACACATCGATCTAGCTGCTCCGGTTGCCCATATTTGGTATTTACGAGGAATTCCTTCTCGAATGAGTATTTTGTTAAACATTCCACCAAAACAATTAGAAGCAATTGTATACTTTGTTAACTGGGTTGTAACAGACCCAAAAGACACATCTTTAGAACACAAACAAGTGATTTCTGAAAGTGAATATCGTCAACTACAACAGTTGCATGGTTATGGTTCGTTTGAAGCACAAACTGGAGCTGAAGCAGTTCAAACACTTTTATCTCAAGTAGACCTTCAGGCTGAGTTCAAATATCTTGAGCAAGAATTAGAGGGTACAGCTGGAGACAAACGCAAGAAATTACTACGTCGTTTCGAAACAGTTTCATCGTTCTTAAACTCTGACAATAAACCAGAATGGATGGTAATGTCAGTTGTTCCAGTAATTCCACCTGATTTACGTCCAATGTTACAACTGGATGGTGGTCGTTTTGCGGCAAGTGATTTAAACGATTTATATCGTCGTGTTATCACCCGTAACAATCGTTTAAGAAAACTTCTTGAACTAGGAACACCAGCAATTATTGTACAAAACGAAAAACGGATGTTACAAGAAGCAGTCGACGCATTAATCGACAACGGAAGACGTTCAAAACCTGTAACAGGAGCAGGAGGAAGAGCTCTCAAATCTCTATCTCACTCACTTAAAGGAAAACAAGGTCGATTCCGCCAAAACTTACTGGGTAAACGTGTAGATTTCTCTGGACGTTCAGTTATTGCGGTCGGACCTGACTTAAAAATGTATGAATGTGGTATTCCACGAGAAATGGCTATTCAATTATTTAAACCATTTGTTGTCAATGAGCTAAAAGTTCAAGGCTTAGTTTCTAACGCCAAACAAGCAGAAAAATTCATCGAAAGTGGTGATCCACGTGTTTGGGAAGCAGTTGAAGAAGTCATCAAAGAACACCCAGTGCTATTGAACCGTGCTCCGACACTTCACCGTTTAGGTATCCAAGCATTTATACCAAAACTTGTTGATGGGCGTGCGATTCGTCTACATCCACTGGTGACACCAGCGTTTAACGCTGACTTTGACGGAGACCAAATGGCAGTCCATGTGCCTTTATCTGAAGAAGCTCAAGCAGAAGCTGAAATGTTGATGTTAGGTTCTAACAACATCTTAGGACCCAAAGATGGGAAGCCAATTGTTACTCCTTCACAAGATATGGTTCTTGGTAACTTCTATTTAAATATGGAAGAAACTCAAGAAGAATTCTTTGAGAAAGCAGACCGTATTCTTGAACAAGGGGGACCACAAGAAGTTAGTGATATGTGGCGTCAATTTGGTGAACGTGAAGGACATGCCTTTAAAGATTCAAATGAAGCGATCCTTGCTTATGACAATAAAGTCATTCATTTACATACAAGAATTTGTGTCCCAACAACAGGAATTTATTCAGCTGTATTTGATGAAAAACATTTAGATGATTATGTTGTTACTACGGTTGGTAAACTCATTTTTAATGAAACATTACCTAAAGATTTCCCTTATATTAATGAAATTAGTCCAGAAAACTTTATTGCTCTTCCTGAACGTTATTTCCTTAAAAAAGGAACAAATCTGAAAGAAGCAGTAAAAGCAATGCCTTTATCAAAAGACTTTAAGAAAAAAGACTTAGGAATCTTGGTCAAAGAGATTTTTGATCGTTTCGATGAAAACAAAACATCTCAAACATCCGCAATCCTGGATAAGATTAAAGATATTGGTTTTGAATACTCAACTATCGCTGGAACTACAGTTTCACTATCGGATATAAATACTGCACCGAATCGTGAAAAATACGTAGAAGTCGGTAAAGAAAAAGCGACTCAATTAAAGAAACTATTAAGTCGTGGGTTATTAACCCCTCAAGAGTGGGAAACTAAACTAACTCAATTATGGGATGGTATTAAGACTGAAATTGGTCAAGAGCTTATGAGTAACATGGCTCGGAAAAACCCAATCAACATGATGGCGACTTCTGGAGCTCGTGGTAACGTCTCTAACTTTACTCAGTTGGGTGGAATTCGTGGTCTGATGGGTAAACCGACTCAATCGAAAACACGAGGCGATGAATATGTCCCAAGTATTATCGAAGTCCCTATTTATTCGAACTTCCGTGATGGATTAAACGTCTCTGAATTCTTCTTATCAACCCATGGGGTTCGTAAAGGATTAACGGATACGGCACTTAAGACTGCTGAGTCAGGTTACTTAACTCGTCGTTTAGTAGATGTTGCCCAAGATGTCATTGTTGAAGAAGAAGATTGTGGAACTGAATTAGGAAATAAAGTCATGACAATTGTTGACAAGAAATCGGGAGCTGTTATTGAACAACTTTATGATCGAATTGTCGGACGTTATGCCCACGGCGATGTTGTTTCACCTACAACCGGTGAAGTTATTGCTGAAGATGGAACTTACATCGATGAACTTCTAGGCCGCAAGATTGTACAAGCAGGCATCGAAGAAATGGAAATTCGTTCTGTCTTTATGTGTGAAAGTAAATATGGAGTCTGTAAACAATGTTACGGACGAAATATGGCAACTGGGAAAGTCGTCGAAGTTGGAGAAGCAGTTGGGATCATGGCTGCCCAATCCATTGGTGAACCGGGAACACAATTAACCATGAGAACCTTCCATACTGGAGGAGTTGCTGGTTCGGGTTCAGACGATATCACCCAAGGTCTTCCTCGTGTTGAAGAATTATTTGAAGCGCGTTCTAACCTAAAACACAAAGCAGTCATTGCTAAAATTGATGGTAAAATCACTGCCCTAGAACCGAATGAAAAAGGGGTCTTCAGTGTTTATATCACCAATAAGAAAGAAACAATTGAACACCCTTTGCCAACAAACTCACCATTAAGAAACTTCTTGAAAGTTGGATCTATGGTTGAAGCGGGTAATAAACTAACTGAAGGACCGATTGATCCAAAAGAATTACTCGAAGAAACAAATGATGTTCGTAAAGTTCAAACATATATACTAAAAGAAGTTAAGAAAGTGTACGATTCACAAGGTATTGAAATCTCTGATAAACACATCGAAGTCATGATTCGTCAAATGTTACGTCGTGTCGTTGTAGTTGATCCAGGAGATACCAAACTAAGTGCAGGAATCCACATTTCGTTACCTCGAATTAGTGAAATTAATGAAGAAATGTTACTTTCTGGGAATCAACCAGCGTCTTACCGTTCGGTACTGCTTGGTATTTCTAAAGCATCTGTTGAAACAGATTCATTCTTATCAGCTGCGTCTTTCCAAGAAACGACAAAAGTATTAACAGAAGCATCAATCAAAGGTAAAGTTGATCCACTCCTTGGATTAAAAGAAAACGTTATCGTTGGTAAGATGATTCCTGCAGGAACAGGTTCACCTGTTGAAAGAGAAACAACCAAGTTAATTAAAGCACGGGCTCAAGAGAAGAAATTAATTCGTGAAGAACGGAATAAAGAAGAAGAAGTTTTCAATGTTCTTCCTGAAGAGATGACTCGAGTTCCTGAATAAACATTTAAATAGCACATCCAATGGGTGTGCTTTTATTTAAGAGTATCTTAAGATTAAAATTGTCTAATGTGTAGTACAATGTGCAAGTGGAGGGAATAACAATGTTAAAAATCAAGAATGTTTCAAAAAGATATGTTACTGGAGAATTAGTTCAACATGCTCTTAGAAATGTAAGTGTAAATTTAAGAGATAATGAGTTCGTGTCTGTCTTAGGACCAAGTGGTTCAGGAAAAACTACACTCTTAAATATCATTGGTGGATTGGATCACTATGATAGTGGAGATTTGATTATTAATTCAATATCCACCAAACAATACAAAGACAAAGACTGGGATTCATACCGTAATCATCGTATTGGATTTGTGTTTCAAAGCTACAACTTAATCCCTCATCAATCCATCTTAAGTAACGTTGAATTAGCACTAGTCATCTCTGGAGTTTCGTCAAAAGAAAGATCGAAACGCGCTTTGGATGCATTGGATGCGGTTGGTTTAAAAGATCAAGCTCATAAAAAACCTAACCAAATGTCTGGCGGACAGATGCAACGAGTTGCTATTGCTAGAGCATTAGTTAATAACCCTGACATTTTATTAGCCGATGAACCAACAGGAGCTCTTGATAGTGAAACGTCGCTTCAAGTCATGGAATTACTAAAAGAAGTAGCTAAAGATCGTTTGGTAATTATGGTCACACACAATCAAGAATTGGCTCACAAATATTCTAATAGAATCATCAGTATTCGGGATGGTGTCATTATTGGTGACACCAATCCATTGATTCTTCAAGAGAAAACAGAAGCGATTCATAAAAACATGGGAAAATCATCGATGTCTTTCTTGACTTCGTTATCATTGAGTTTTAACAACTTATGGACCAAGAAAACAAGAACGTTTTTAACTGCGTTTGCTGGATCCATTGGTATTATTGGGATTGCTTTGATTTTATCTCTATCAACCGGAGTCAATACCTATATCACAGATATCCAAAGAGAAACGATGACATCCTATCCGATTACAATTGATGCTTCATCAATTGATTTATCAAGTTTCCTAAATATGGCAAGCACCACAGGTACTTACGATGTAACTCATGAAAAAGATGCAGTCTATTCAAGTATTCGCTCGATCAAAGCTTTTTCTCAAGTCACATCGAGTGTTACCGAAAATAACTTAACTGCTTTCAAGAAGGAACTTGATGATCCTACTAGCGAAATCAATCAGTACATCGGTCAAAATGGAGTTGTTTACTCGTATGATACGAAGTTTGAAGTATTTACATATGACCCACAAGATACTTTAGTTAATACTTTACAGACAGATCTATCGAATCATCTACGTGACAATCAAGGGGGAAGCCCCTTTGCTAACACCACAACATCGAAAAGAATGAGTAATTCAAATGATTACTTTCAAGAATTGATTCCTGGTAAATCCAATCAACTTGTTAGTCAGATGATGCTTGATAACTACGAAGTTGTTGAAGGAAGTTGGCCGAAAAACAGTAAACAAGTCGTCTTGGTTTTAGACTATCACAATGAAATTCCTTTAGAAGCCCTGTATGCTTTCGGATTACTTCCTTATGAAGGATTTGAGAATCTAATTAATGAACTGAAAGAAGGAAATGAAGTTACTGCGAGTGACTATAAACTTGATTACGATAAGCTAATTGGTAAGAACTTCTATCTAGTCACTGCTAGTGACTATTACCAAAAGCAAGACAGTGGATATTTTGAAGACATCAGTGATGATGAAGTCAAGGTAAAAGAACTGGTTGATAATGGGTTTGAATTAAGTATTAGTGGCATTATTCGTCCAATTAAAGAAGAGCCTCTGTCTGGGTTTAGTGGCCAAATTGGTTATACCAATGCTCTGACGCAAGAAATTATTGACTATACAGCAAAGAGCGAGGTAGTCACTTCACAGCAAAAGACTCCTGAAGAAAATATTCTCAATGGAGCAACTTTTAAACCTCTGAATGATGAAGAAAAAGTTGCCGATGTAAAGCAAGCGGTGAGTGAAATGGGTATTAGTGAAAAAGCTTCTGTCTTTAGACAGATTGCTCCTACTGTTTTCAAAGACAATCCTGCTCAATTACATATGGTTTTGCGACAATCTGAAGTTCAATTAGCAGCATCAATGGATCAATACATTGAGAACTTAGACAATGAGACGTTGATTCAAATGTATAACAACACAATTACTCCAGGTAGTTATGAGACAAATATGAGTGATTTTGGGTATGTTAGTTTAGATGTTCCTTCAACGATTAGTATTTATGCGGATAGTTTTGAGGATAAAGATAACATATCACTGGCAATTGAAAACTATAACAAAGAAGTTATTGAAGCAGATAAGATTCAATATAATGACTTTGTCGCGTTATTGATGTCTTCTGTTACGAACATAATAAATGTCATTTCCTATGTATTAATTGCGTTTGTAGCAGTTTCATTAATTGTTTCGTCGATTATGATAGGTATCATTACTTATATCTCAGTTCTTGAGAGAAAGAAAGAAATTGGGATCTTGCGTGCGATTGGTGCTTCGAAACCAAATATTTCTCAAGTGTTTAACGCAGAAACCTTTATTGTTGGGTTATTTGCGGGAGTATTAGGGATTGTTGTTTCTTGGTTTTTGTTGTTTCCAATTAACTCACTGATTCATCGTTTAACAAATAACCCAAATATTAATGCAATTCTACCTTTGAATGCTGCGATTGTGTTAATTATCATCAGTGTTTTTTTGACCTTGATTGGTGGGTTTATTCCTGCTAAGAAAGCTGCTAAAAAAGATCCAGTTGAAGCATTGAGGAGTGAGTAAAAGAAATTATGTTAATTAAGATAAAACGACTCAATAAGAATGCGATTGTTCCTACTTCTGGTAGTGAGCATTCAGCAGGTCATGATTTATATGCTTGTTTAGAGCAAAGTGTGCAATTACTTCCTCAGCATACAGTGATGATACCGACAGGATGGAGTATGGCTTTACCAGAAAATACGGTTGGACTAATTTTTGCGAGAAGTGGTTTGGCAACTAAACAGAATTTAGCACCTGCTAATAAAGTTGGTGTTGTGGATAGTGATTATCGAGGGGAGTATCTGATTGCTCTTCATAACCATGGTCATGAAGTCAGAACGATTCATCATGGGGATCGAGTGGCTCAACTAGTTGTGGTTCCTTATATCAAAGGTGAGTTTGAAGAAGTGAATGAGTTGGATCAAACCAATCGTGGTGATGGTGGGTTTGGTTCTACGGGTAAGTGACGAATAAGACAAGAGTACAGCCGAGTCTATGGAACATGGAACTGGCTACTTCCGTGGTATAAATAAGAAGTTGAACAAACGAGTTCAACTTTTTTAAATGGGTGCTTTTGTGTATCAAACACATTAATTAGCCTTTTTAAGTTTGAGTCACCTTCTAGATAGTACTACTTAAAGTTTTTAAACAAAGAGATGCTTATTTAGAATAATGACGAAAAAAGTTAGTTAAATAGTTACGATTTCTATTGCAAAATCGTTTAGATATGTTATTATTAACAAGCTTATGGAATTAATTGGGTCCCCATGTGGGACTACATATTGTAGACCATATGGTGCACCTGGTAATGTGTGCATAGAAAGAAAGGAGAATAGAATGCCAACAATTAATCAATTAATTAGTCAAGGACGTTCAAGTAAGGTTTATAAGTCAAAATCACCTGCACTTCAAAGAACATTGAATACTTTGAAACGTGAAATCACAAAAGTCAATTCACCTCAAAAGAGAGGGGTTTGTACACGTGTGGGAACAATGACTCCTAGGAAACCAAACTCTGCGTTACGTAAATATGCGCGTGTTCGTTTGAGCAATGGAATGGAAGTTACTGCTTATATTCCTGGTATCGGACATAACTTACAAGAACACTCTGTTGTATTGATTCGTGGGGGACGTGTTAAAGACTTACCTGGGGTTCGTTATCACATTATTCGTGGGACAATGGATACTGCGGGAGTTCAAAACCGTAACCAAGGACGTTCACTTTACGGAACTAAAAAACCTAAGAAGGCTTAATTTGCCATTAATGATGAAAGGAGAATAGATTATGCCAAGAAAAGGACATATAGCTAAGCGAGATGTATTAGCTGATCCTATTTATAACTCAAAACTTGTGACACGCTTAATCAATAAAATCATGCTTGATGGTAAAAAAGGTGTTGCTCAAAATATTCTTTATGGTGCGTTTGAAACTGTTGAAGCAAAGACAGGTAAACAAGCTATGGAAGTATTTGAACAAGCGTTGGGAAATGTTATGCCAATGTTAGAACTAAAAGCACGTCGTGTTGGTGGTTCAAACTATCAAGTTCCAGTTGAAGTTTCTCAAGAAAGAAAACTGACTTTAGGACTTCGTTGGATTGTTAATTACTCAAGATTACGCAATGAAAAAACAATGGAACAACGTCTAGCAAATGAAATTATTGACGCTGCAAACGGAACTGGTGCTTCAGTTAAAAGACGTGATGACATCCACCGTATGGCTGAAGCGAATAAAGCATTTGCACATTACCGTTGGTAAGATTTTAACCAATCAGAAAGGAGACTGTGCATGGCACGTGAATTTTCATTAAAGGATACTCGTAATATCGGAATTATGGCTCATATCGATGCTGGTAAAACGACAACAACCGAACGTATCCTCTATTACACAGGAAGAATCCACAAGATTGGGGAAACTCATGATGGTGGTGCGCAAATGGACTGGATGGCTCAAGAGCAAGAACGTGGAATAACAATCACTTCTGCTGCTACGACAGCTCAATGGAAGGGACATCGCGTTAACATCATTGATACCCCAGGACACGTCGACTTTACAGTTGAAGTTGAACGTTCTCTTCGTGTACTTGATGGTGCGGTTACTGTATTGGATGCGAAAGCTGGTGTCGAACCTCAAACAGAAACTGTTTGGAGACAAGCAACTACTTACGGTGTACCAAGAATTGTTTATGTAAATAAAATGGATGCTACTGGAGCTGACTTCTTTATGTCTATTAATACGATTAGAAATCGTTTAGGCGCAAAAACAGCGGCCATCCAATTACCAATTGGAGTAGAAGCTAATTTCGATGGTCTAATTGATTTAGTCGAAATGAAAGCACACTATTTCCAAGATTTATCACACAAAGATGATGACATCAAAGAAATTCCAGCAGATATGCTTGAACAAGCGCAAACACTGCGTCAAGAACTTCTAGAAGAAATTGCTGAATACGACGAAGACTTCATGATGAAAGTTCTTGAAGGTGAAGAAGTCACGATAGAAGAAATAAAATCAACTATCCGTAAAGCGACAGTTAGTGGTGAGTTCTTCCCAGTACTGTGTGGAGCTTCTTACAAGAACAAAGGAATCATTGACATGTTGGATGCAGTGGTTGATTATTTACCTAGCCCATTGGATGTACCTTCTATTAAAGGAGAACTTCCAACCGGTGAAGAAGAATTCAGACATGCTGATGACAGTGAGCCTTTCAGTGCTTTAGCATTCAAGGTGATGACTGATCCATTTGTTGGACGTCTTACTTTCTTTAGAGTTTATTCTGGAACTGTTGAATCAGGTTCTTATGTGCTTAATGCGACTAAAGGTAAAAGAGAACGTTTTGGTCGTATCATGATGATGCATGCTAACCACCGTTCAGAGATTGATAAAGTCTATTCAGGAGATATTGCAGCTGCTGTTGGTCTTAAAGATACAACAACAGGGGATACTCTCTGTGCTGAAAAGAGTCCAATTATTCTTGAATCAATGATTTTCCCAGAACCAGTTATCTCATTATCTCTTGAGCCTAAATCAAAAGGGGATCAAGACAAAATGGGCTTAGCTTTAGGAAAACTTGCGGAAGAAGACCCTACTTTTAAAACATATACGGATGAAGAAACTGGTGATACGATTATTGCTGGTATGGGTGAATTACACCTTGATATCATTGTTGACCGTTTAAAGAGAGAGTTTAAAGTTGAAGCGAACGTTGGTGCACCTCAAGTTGCTTATCGTGAGACAATTCGTCAAGCTGCTGAATGCGAAGGAAAATTCGTTCGTCAATCGGGTGGTCGTGGACAATATGGACACGTTTGGATCAAGTTTGAACCAAACCCAGGTAAAGGATTTGAATTTGTTGATGCTATTGTTGGTGGAACTGTTCCAAGAGAATACATCAAACCAACTCAAGAGGGAGTTTCATCTTCACTTGATAATGGGTTAATGGCTGGATATCCAATCATTGACATTAAGGCAACACTATTTGATGGTTCTTACCACGATGTTGACTCTTCTGAAATGGCATATAAAGTTGCAGCGAGTTTAGCATTAAGAGAAGCGGCTAAGAAATGTGATCCTGTTCTTTTAGAACCAATCATGGAAGTTGAGATTACTGCTCCTACAGACTACTTAGGTAGTGTCATGGGTGATGTTTCTAGTCGTCGTGGTCAAATTAGAGACCAAGAAGAAAAACACAACGCTATCAGTGTTCGTGCGTTTATCCCACTTTCAGAAATGTTTGGGTATGCGACAGATCTTCGTTCATTTACACAAGGACGTGGTAATTATTCAATGAAATTTGATCACTATGATCCAGTTCCAAAGAATATTGCTGAGAAAGTGGCTAAGAAAAACAGAAACGACTAATGATTAGTCTTGATTTTAGATAATGAAACATTTAGAATAGTATTGAATTACGTACAGTAAGAGGAGGAAAATAAATACTATGGCAAAACAAAAATTTGACCGTTCGAAAACTCACGTTAACATTGGTACATTAGGTCACGTTGACCACGGTAAGACAACTTTAACAGCTGCTATTACTAATTACCTTGCAAAAAAGAACGGTTCTGAAGCTCGTGCTTATGATCAAATCGATAACGCACCTGAAGAAAAAGAACGTGGAATTACAATCAACACATCACATGTTGAATACCAAACAGAAACTCGTCACTATGCGCACGTTGACTGCCCAGGACACGCTGACTATATCAAAAACATGATCACTGGTGCTGCACAAATGGATGGAGCAATCTTAGTTGTTGCTGCTACTGACGGTCCTATGCCACAAACTCGTGAACACATCTTACTTGCTCGTCAAGTTGGTGTTCCTCACTTTGTTGTTTTCTTAAACAAATGTGATATGGTTGATGACCCTGAATTAATTGAATTAGTAGAAATGGAAGTTCGTGAACTTCTTTCTGAATACGACTATGATGGAGACAATGCTCCAGTTATCGCTGGTTCAGCTCTTAAAGCTCTTGAAGGAAATCCTGAATGGGAAGCTAAAATTGGTGAATTAATGGAAGCTGTTGATGCTTACATTCCTGATCCAGTTCGTGAAACAGACAAACCATTCTTAATGTCAGTTGAAGACGTATTCACAATTTCTGGACGTGGAACTGTTGCGACAGGCCGTGTTGAACGTGGTGTTCTTAAACTAGGTGAAGAAGTTGAAATCGTTGGGATCAAACCAACTCGTAAAACTGTTGTTACAGGAATTGAAATGTTCCACAAAATGCTTGATGAAGCTATGTCAGGGGACAACGTAGGGGCACTACTTCGTGGTGTTAACCGTGATGAAGTTGAACGTGGACAAGTTCTTGCGAAAACTGGATCAGTTAAACCTCACACTAATTTCAAAGCTCAAGTGTATGTCTTAAGCAAAGAAGAAGGTGGACGTCATACTCCTTTCGTTAGTAACTACCGCCCACAATTCTATTTCCGTACAACAGACGTAACTGGTGTTATCCGCCTTCCTGAAGGTGTTGACATGGTTATGCCTGGTGACAACATCGAAATGATTGTTGAATTAATCAACCCAATCGCTGTTGAACAAGGAACTAAATTCTCAATTCGTGAAGGTGGCCGTACTGTCGGAGCTGGAAACGTTTCTGAAATTATTAAATAATTAGTCATAAAAATATAGAAAGTCCCATAGTGGACTTTCTTTTTTGTTTGTAACAGCGCTGCTTTCGCATTAGAATGTAACAACTCATGAAATTATGGTATACTTGTCCCGTGGAAAAAGTAAAATCAATCAAACAACTAGAAGACTTACATTTTCAACATCCGCTCGTGATGTTGTATTTTTCACGTTACTTATGTGGAGTTTGTCATGTTATGAAACCACAAATTGAAAACGTGATGAAAGATTACCCATCAATTATTTTAAAAGAAGTCAATGTTGATGAGCTCCCGCAAATATCGGGACAAATGACTGTTTTCAGCGTTCCTGCTGTTGTCTTATTAGCAGAAGGAAAAGAAATCATGAGACAAGCAGGATATTTAAATTTAGGAACTTTAAGGAATTATTTAGACAGAATTACGGACTAAGAGTGTGAGGAGATTTATGTATACTTTTGAAGATATACCTTATTGGGAATTTGATGAATTTGCTAGAAACTATCCCAATAGTGCTTTTGTACAAAGTGAGAAGATGGCATTATTACAAATTGCTCAAAACCGTAGTGTAAAAACAGTTGGTGTAAAAGACGATGGCAAATTAATAGCAGCAGGTCTTTTTTCGATTCGTCCAGTAATATCAAAATACTCGATTGCTCATTGCAACCAAGGACCATTAATTGATTTTAGTAATCAAGAGTTAGTGAAGTTCTTTTTTGATAATGTCAAAGAGTTACTTAAAAAAGAAAACTGTATTCATGCACTGATCACACCTAATTTTCCTGTATATTATCGGAACATCAATGCAGAAATTATAAGTGAAGAAAACAATCTTCGTTATCTAGACAACTTAAATAAAGCGAGTGTTAAACATAGAGGCTTCGATAATTCGCCAATCAATGGTATAGGTCGTTGGTTATTTATGAAAGATTTCTCGGATTTATTATCAGTGGATGACTTAATGAATAGCTTTGATCATCCGACTCGAAAAGCTATTCGTAAAACCTTCAAAGATCAGGTAGAAGTTATAGAAATTGAAGAAGATGAGATGATCATTTTTAAAGAACTTATGGAAAAAACATCTGAACGTCGTGATTTTAAGGATAGACCCCTTGAATATTATCAATCTCTCAAAAAAATCTTCAAAGAAGAATGTAAAGTTCTTGTCGCAAAATTGAATGTAGAAAACTATAGCGATTCAATTACTCGACAATTTAGACAATTAGAAATCGAAATTGATGAGTTACAAGATCAAATTGAAACGTCCAATGTATCCAAAAAAATAATCAACAAACACCGTGTTGCTACTGAGAACTTAGAAGTAATAAAGAAACGTCAAGAAGAATTAGCTCTTTTTGGAACTCAGAAAGAAGTCATCTTAGGGGGTGTTATTTATATTGTTTATGGCAAAGAGTTAACGGCATTGTTCGCTGGGAATGATGATAAATACTTTGGATTCAATGGAACACATGCAATTCATTATCACGCAATGTCAAAAGCTGTTGAAAATAAGCTTCTACGATTTAACTTTTATGGAACATCAGGCAAATTCAGTGGAAGTAATGATGAAGGGGTTTATAAGTTCAAAAAAGGATTTGGAGGCTATGTTTTAGAACAGCCCGGAGATTTTGAACTCGAAGTATTACCTCTGCTGAATAAAATGTATAAATTGATACACAACATAAAGAATAGATAGGAATAACTATAAAGGAAGTGACCAATGATTTTTACTGAGCTAACACTAAATGATTTTGATCAGTTTAGCAGAAATTTTAATCCAACTTCGTTTCTTCAAAGTAAAGAAATGGCATTTGTTCAACAAGAACAACACAGACAAGTTAGATGTTATGGAATCAAAGACAACGATACAATTATTGCGGGTGGATTGTTTGTTTTCAGAAAAGTATTTTTGAATTATTCAATTGCGAATTGCCATCAAGGGCCATTAATCGATTATCATCAACAAGATGTCCTCTCTCTTTTTATGAAAGGATTAAAAAAAGAACTAAAGAAGCATCATTGTTTTCATCTTGTTATCACGCCGAACTTTTCAGTTCATATAAGAAATGAACTGGGTGAAATAATATCTGAAGAAAACAATTTGATTTTGATAGAAAATCTGAAAAATTTCGGACTCAAACATCAAGGATTTGTTAACGATTTAATTAATGGGGTTGGTCGTTGGTTTTTTATAAAGGACTTATCAACGATTCATAATCAACAAGAGTTGCTTGCAAGTTATGATCAAAACACTAGAAATGCGATAAGAAAAGCACAAAAACTTGATGTAGAAGTTGTGGAAGTAGAGCCAAGTCGATATAGTGAATTTAAACAATTGATGGAACATACGGCTCAACGAAGAGGGT
>JAAYEW010000104.1 GCA_012728555.1 Erysipelothrix sp. | reverse complement strand
CAACTACTAAGGCATGATCCTGATATCATTGTTATTGGTGAAATTCGTTCACCGCAAGAAGCAAAAGCAGCAATCCGCTGTGCATTATCCGGTCATTTAGTTTGTGCTACAATTCATGCTGCCAGTGCCAATCAAACGGTTACGAGACTTCTTGATTTTGAATGTACTAAAGACGAGCTTAAGCAAGTTAATCTCAACATCGTTTATCAAAACTTGATCATTGCTGATTCTAAAAGGAGTGCACAGCTTGAAATCCTTCAAGAAAAAGACATTGTCAAAACCTTCTAAACAAGATTATGAAATGGCTAAGCTCACTTTAAACTATTTACAAACAAATCTGCATTTTTCGCAAGTTAGTAAATTACTTTTCCTGGATTATTATTCAATCTCCGATTATTTAAAAACTTTTTATAGTAACAATCAAAAACAATACGATAGTCTTACTAGTGTCTTCTCATATCAACAAACATTACAGTACACTATTGAACAATGGGAATTTGAAACATCGTTAAATCAGCAGTTACGTTCACAATTTACATATCCTTTAATACTATATGTCATTATGTATTTTCTTCTTGGATTTTTTACAATTTTCTTAATTCCCACACTTTTATCAATGATTTTTCTTTTTGATTTAGAAATCACAAGTATTCAGATTGGTCAAACTCTATTAAAGTTTATTTTTTATGTTTTTACTTTCTTAAATATTTTGGTAGTTAGCATAATCGTCCGTTATTCTAACAAAGAAAAACTAAAGATATTTATTTCAACGAACCATCAGCGCACATATTTTGTTTTGTTCAAAAAGATTATTACTCAAAAATTTGCGAGCCTGTATTCAATATTAGTGAAATATGGTTTATCAACAAAGCAATCTTTAGAAATTATGAAGAATGGTTCTTCATCTTATTTGGTATCCTGGATAGCCTTACTTGTAACTTATCGTTTAGAGGAAGGGAGTGATTTCGTAACTAGTTTTAATGATAATTTCCTGGATTCCCATTTTAATCAAATATTATCATTAGCTTCAAAAAATAATCAATTAATTTCTTTATTAGATTCATACTTAGCCTCAAATCAACAGATTATTACTATGTACATTACTAAAGTTTCTAGAATTGTAAAAATGATTATTTATTTGGTTTTAGGATTTCTAATTATCTACTTGTATCAAATATTATTAACACCCATGAGCTTAATGGGAACACTTTAAAGGAGAAGTGATCTATGAAAAAAGGTTTTACTTTATTAGAAATGGTTCTCGTAATGACAGTTATAGCTGTTCTGTTTTTATTAACTGTTCCCAATATTCAAAACGTGATTGGTTCAGTTACATCGAAAGGATGTGATGCTCAATGCAAAGTTGTCGACACCGCAATTGTTCAATTTATGATGGACAACGATGCACAAACAGTTACTATCTCACAGTTGGTGAGTGATGGATACTTAACCGAAAAACAAACAACTTGTCAAAATGGAGTACCAATAAGAATTGAAAATGGTGTCGCAAAAGCTAACTAAAGGATTTACTTTATTGGAGATGATTGTTGTCTTGTTTTGTGTATCCATCTTCATGTTATTGTCACTTTCGATAAGGATTCCTGTAACAAAGGATGAAACCGCTATTTTTGAAAACACATACAAAATGATTCAACTGAAAAGTATGGCAAATAATAAAACATTCGTTTTGAAACATAACTACAGAAGTAATGTTTTAAGTCTTTCATTTAATCATCATGGAAACGTAAATCAAGCACAAACAATAACAATGAACAATCAATCTTTTATTGTACAACTTGGAAAGGGGAGATATGAAAAACGTTAGATGTGGATTTATTCTTGTTGAGATTATGATTTCATTGACCATTATTTCGATGATGCTTGTTATCTTGTATCAAATGATAAGTTTATGAAAAAGGGTTTTACTTTAGTAGAAATGATGATTGGCCTAATGTTTACTGGAATGCTAATGATTCTACTACTAGTCACCCTAAACTTAGCTCTCAATACAAAAGACTCTATTAAAATGATAGATCAAAATGAGATTGGTATTGTACAACTTCAACATGAAATGAACTTTGCTAGTAATGTAAGCTACAAGAATAAAGAGCTCTGTTACAATCGTCTTGAAAGAAATTTTTGTTTAAGTGTAGATAATAATCGTTTGGTTAAACTACCTGGGTACGAAATATTCTTGATTGATTTTGAGAGTTTAGTAATTGCTCTTGAAGATGATCTTTATATTACTTTGGATGGAGAGCGGTATGTTGTTAAACTCATCCGCTAGAAATGGCTATGTATTAATAAACACGATGATTGTTTTAATCATTTTTACTTCTATAGTTCTTTCAATATCACAATTAAAGAATCTTAGCTTTCAACAGAATCACTATTTAGTTCAAGCACAGAAAAATGCAGACTGTGAATACATAATTATTAAAACTGTATTATCTTTAGATTTTGAAAATGAGCATCATTTTAGTACTTACTGTGATGAAACCATCATTAATTTTGAAATAGAAGACGAGGTTGTGAAGATAACTAGTTTTGGTGAATTATCCTTTAAACTAGAAATTATCGTTGACCTTGAAATGAATGTTGTAAAAATGTATAATTACAACGCACAATGATGAAGGAGGTAATTATGGTATTAGTAAATGATTTAAAACTTGGGATGAGTTTTGTCGAAAATGGAGATTTGTTTAAAGTTCTTGATATTTCTCGAAATAAATCAGCACGTTCTCAAATGAATATCAAAGTTAAAGTCAAAAATTTAAGATCTGGGACACTAACTGAAATTGGTTATACAGCTGGTGATAAAGTTGAGCAAGCTATCTTGGAAAAGAAGGAAATGCAATACTTGTATGATGATGGTGACAGTCTTGTCTTTATGGATACTGATTCTTACGAACAAATTAACATCCAAAAAACACGTTTAGAATGGGAAATGAAATTCCTTAAAGAGAATGACATGGTAACGATCACGTTTTTTGAGGCTGAAATTATTGGAATTGATTTACCTGATAAAGTTGCTTTGCTTGTTACTCAATCAGAACCTGCAGTAAAAGGTGATACAGCGACCAGTGCAATGAAAAATGCTATTGTAGAAACAGGTCTTGAAGTGAAAGTTCCAATGTTTATTGAAGAGGGTGAAACAATCCTAATCAGTACATCGGATGGAAAGTATTCTTCTAGAGCTTAATTTGAATTTTTTAAGGACCTGTGGGTCCTTTTCATTTATATTGACAGGAGTTTCACAATAAACTATAATAGTGTTATCTTCAGGGCAGGGTGTAACTCCCGACCGGCTGTAAACCCAGCGACCCATCATTTTGATGGTTGAACTTGTGTAATTCAAGTGGCGACAGTAAAGTCTGGTATAAAGAAGAGATCAAATATTTTTTTCTATTTGACGTGCCCCGAAGTAGAGGGCTTTTTTTATAGCCTAATACAGAAGGAGGATGAGTATGACAACTCAAACAAGAAAGAACAATGTTTTAACAACCCGTACTATGACCAAAATAGCTATATTATCAGCATTAGCTGCTGCATTAATGTGGTTAGAATTTCCAATCTTTTTTGCCCCAAGTTTCATGGGAATAGATTTCTCTGATGTTCCGGTTATTTTGGCTGGATACACTATTAGTCCAATTGCTGGTGTTTTAACAGGTATCTTTAAAATTGTTATTAAGCTTTTAATTAAACCGACATCTACTGCTTTTATTGGAGAGCTTTCTAACTTGTTTTTAACAGTGGTCTATGTCTTAACAGCGACAATCTATTACAAAAGACATCGGAATTTCAAGGGAGCTATTGTTTCATTGATTCTAGCGACTTTTGTTATTTCAATTGCTGGTTTTCTATCGAATGCTTTTGTTATTTATCCACTTTATGCATTTGCACTAAATATGGATATCAATGGAATTGTTACCATGACCTCAAAAATTAATGGTTTTGTTAATAATTACTGGACCATGATGTTCTTCATGGTTATTCCATTTAACTTATTGAAGTATTCGCTTGTTTCCATTGTGACACTGATGCTTTATAAACACGTTTCACCAATATTAAAGAGCTAATATTGAGGAGCACTAGCTCCTTTTTTTGTTTAAATCAATAGGGCTTATGGTATAATGAATTGGAATGAGGTGGCAGATAATGAGTCAAAAGAAATCAAGAGTAAAAAAATTTGAAGAGTTTAGACAATCACTTTTAGATGAGCAATCCGAATCAAGAGTTTTAACTAAAGAATTAACTCCTTTCGCAAATCAACTTCATCAAATAGATAATGATCATTTTGATAATGTAACACTTAATTCTGATGTAGAGTATCATTCTCCATTGCATATGAGAAATGACCGCTATTCTTTAAAAAAAGAAGTTGAGATTTTGAAAGAAAGTCCTGTTGTAAAGACAGAATCAAGTTTAGTTATTGATACTCTTAATGATGAGGGCCCTATAGAAGATACTGATTCTTTCAATAATCAGTACTTAGATGAATTTATTAAAGAAGTAAAGGATTATAACGTTTCAAAAGGGTATCGTAGTGAACAAGATACTAAATCGAATTTGTTAAATGAAGTCAAATCGAATACTATCTTACGGCCCTTTGGTAACTTAGATCCTTCAAAGCCAATTGAAGAATATGTGAAAGACTTTATTGAGGAAGAAGACATTATTGAAACACCTGCTCCTGAAATTCAGGAATCAAAACTTAGTAGTGATCAGACGCTTATTTTTGAAGCAATAAAAGAAGAACAAGTTAGTGATTCAGATGTTGATCAAACAATTATGATGAAGGTTCAAGAATATGCTGAAAGCGAAGAAAGTTATGAAGATTATCTTTCAGATAATCATGACGTATATCTTGAAGAAACAACAAAATTAAAAGCTCAGTTGCAAGAACAAAATTCTGTAGTTAATGAGATGAGTGGGAAAATCGATAAAACAAATAGAGTTCTTAATCTATTGATCACCATTCTTGTAATTCTTATTATTATTTCGGTTTTAGTTATCGGATACAATGTTTTAAAGCTTAATAGGGTGATATAATGTGTTTTAATGTAGCTATTGATGGGCCAAGCGGAGCAGGAAAATCAGTCATTGCTTTGAAGATCGCTGATAAATACAATTTACTTCATATCAACTCTGGAGCTATGTATCGTGTCATTGCTCTTAAAGTACTCAAAACAAATACAGATAAAGATGATGAGAATGCGATAATAAATATTATTCAATCAACAAAGATCACATTGTTACCAAAACAAGTAGTATACATGGATGGCGAAGATGTGACTCAAGCCATTCGTCATGAAGAGATTTCAAAACTGTCTTCGTATATATCTAAACACAAGATGGTTAGAAAACTTTTGGTTGAACAGCAAAAAGAAATGGTAAGAAGTAAAAATTGTATTATGGAAGGGCGCGACATAACTACTGTTGTCATTCCAGATGCAGAAATAAAGATTTATTTAACTGCGAGTGTCGATGTTCGGGCAAAAAGACGTTATCTTGATTTGGTTAATCGGAATATGCAAGCTGATTTGGATGTAATAAAACTTGATATAATTAATCGTGATACTCAGGATATGAATCGAACTGAATCTCCTTTAGTTCAAGCACCAGATGCACATGTTGTTGATTCTTCCTATTTAAGTATTGATGAAACAGTTGAAGAAATATCAAAATATATTGATGACTTTAAAGTAAGAAATAGAAAGGATGATTGCTATGATTGATGGAGTTGTTGCCATTGTTGGTAGACCAAATGTAGGTAAGTCCTCTCTTTTTAATCGAATGATAGGTGAACGGGTATCAATTGTTGAAGATACCCCTGGAGTTACTAGAGATCGTATTTATGGGATTTCTAATTGGTTAACAAAACAAATTAGAGTTATTGATACTGGTGGACTTCAACTTGAGAAGCAACCTTTTCAAGAAGAAATAAAAATGCAAGTTGACTTAGCGATTGATGAAGCCGATGTTATTGTTTTTGTTGTGGATGGACAAGAAGGTTTGACAAATGACGATCAAATGATTGCGCGGTTGTTGTATCAAGCAAATAAACCGATTTTACTTGCTGTTAATAAAATTGACGATATACAACTCTCTCACAATCTTTATGACTTCTATGCACTCGGGTTTTCTGAACCAATTCCAGTCTCATCCGCTCATGGTATAGGCGTAGGGGATTTGTTGGATAGTATCGTTAAGTCATTTGATAATGTAAAAAAGAAACCTCTGTATGAGGGGATGATTAAGTTCGCAATTATTGGTCAACCGAATGTAGGTAAATCATCTTTGATTAATGCTATTTTAAATGAAGAGAGAACCATTGTCTCTGAGATTGAAGGTACAACTCGTGATGCAATCGATACTCCATTTATTGTGGATGGTAAAGACTTTGTAGCAATTGATACAGCTGGTATAAGAAAACGCGGCAAAGTGTACGAAAACATAGAAAAATACTCTGTTTTAAGATCCTTAACTGCAATTGAGAGAGCAGATGTTATTCTATTCTTAATTGATGGAGAAAAGGGCATACGAGAACAAGATAAACATGTTGCTGGTTATGCTCATAACGAAGGAAAACCTGTGATTATTATTTACAATAAATGGGATCTTGTAGACAAAGATGATAAAACTATGAATGAGGTTACTCAGAAAATTAGAAGCGAGTTTTTGTATCTTTCCTATGCTCCAATTCTTTTTGTTTCAGCAAAAAACCGACAAAGAGTTCATTTAATTATTCCTTTAGTACAAAAGGTATATTTGAATTCTCAGACTAGAATTCCAACATCAGTTGTAAACGAAGTGATTATGGACGCTCAACGATTTACTCCACCTCCAACGCACAAGGGACAGCGCTTAAGAATCTATTATGTTTCGCAAGTTGCGATTGCTCCACCAACGTTTGTTTTCTTTGTTAATGATCCAGAGTTGTGTCATTTTTCTTATAAAAGGTATTTAGAAAATAGATTGCGAGAAGCTTTTGAATTTGAAGGAACTCCAATTCATTTGAACTTTAGAAAAAAAAGCATGTCCTAGAGAGTTATTATTGTAACTTAACTAATTTTTTGTTATTATATGTAAAGAACGGAGGTAATTAATTATGAGTGAAACATTTAACAAAAAAGCATTAACTGATGCACTATCTGTAAGATTACAAATTTCTAAAAAGAGCGCAGCAGAGGTTGTTGATGTAGTTCTTGAGGAAGTTAAAAATGAATTAACTAAGGGGAATAAAGTAGATTTAGCGGGATTTGGACGTTTTGAAGTAAAAGAGCGTGCTGCTAGAGATGGATTCAACCCACAAACTAAGGAAAAGATTAAAGTTCCTGCTTCTAAAGCTGTAACTTTTAAAGTTTCAAAAGCACTAAAAGATGAAGTAAACAGTCGATAAGAAGGAAACTTCTTATCTTTCTTTATAAAGGAGAACAAATATGAATTTTGCTTATTATTTTGGTGGAGATAGTTTAGTAACAATGGGCTTAATTGCTATTGCTGCACTTGTTTCAATTTTTGCGCAAACATCAATCCAAAGAGCTTATGCTAAGTATAAACAAACTGAATCAACCTCACATTTAACGGGTCGACAAGTTGCTGAAAAAATATTACAAGCAAATGGTATATATGATGTTAACGTAGTTCAAGGTAGTGGTGGAGAGCTTTCTGACTTTTATGATCCCAAAAATAAAGTAGTCAGTTTGTCTAGTAATGTCTATAATACTAATTCGATTGCTGCTATTGCTGTTGCTTCACACGAAGTTGGACACGCAATTCAACATGCTACAGGATATGGTGCCATTGCTTTACGAAACACTATCTTACCGTTTGCAATCGTTTCGAATAACTTATCTATGATGATTTTGCTTGCGGGGTTTTTCTTATCAATGCCCGTTCTAATATGGGCAGGAATAGCTCTGTACGGAGTGGGGGGACTATTTCAACTAGTTACACTACCGGTTGAATTTGATGCCTCAAAACGCGCTATAGAGAACATACAATCGCTTGCATTCGTTGATCAAACAGATATCCCTGACATGAAAAAAATGTTAAATGCTGCAGCATTTACGTATATCGCTGCTTTCATTGCAACGATTGCACAATTGCTTAGACTTGTTCTACTGGCGAACAGAAGAAACGAAAATTAATAGGAATAAAGAAACCTCCTCACTATAATTTTATAGAAAGGAGGTTTTAGTTTGAACTTTAATAAACGATTACTAGTTATTCCTATACCAGTGATTCAGATCAGTTTATTACTAAGACTATTGCTGTTGAAGAAATGACAACTCATTTTATGTTCATGGTT
>JAAYEW010000103.1 GCA_012728555.1 Erysipelothrix sp. | reverse complement strand
CATTACAGGGATGGGAGGCAATGCAGGAACCCAAACCTTAACACTGATTTGTCGTTCTATTGCTTTAGGAGAAATTGATAAGTCCAATTCTTTGTCTACACTTTTTAAAGAAATCATCAGTGGCATTTTTAATGGATTGGTAGTCGGATTGTTAGTAGGGACTGTTGGTTATGGCTTAAGTAAAAATATTTGGATTGGAGTTATTGTAGGGGGATCCATGTTAATCAACATGGTAGTTGCTGTCATTGCTGGATTTGGGATCCCTTTGTTCTTAAATAAAATCAAAGTAGATCCTGCTGTAGCCAGTGCAGTTTTTGTGACTACTTTTACAGATGCAGTTGGATTCACAGTTTTTCTCGGTTTAGCAACCGTCTTTATTGAGAAGTTGGTTTAAGATGAATTGTGTAAAATACGATGACTTATTAATACCTGTTATTATTAATGTTGAAGACGAAAAAGTAGTGGATCTATTTTTTGATACAACGATGAATGTCACTGGAAATGAGACCGCTATTCATCAACAATGTTATCAAGAGCTAAAGCAATATTTTAATAAAGAAAGAACGACTTTTGATGTTCCCTTTCAAATTGAGGGAACCGATTTTCAACAAATCGTATATCGCGAACTCCTGAATATCGAATATGGTACGGTCATTAGTTACAAAGAATTAGCAAAACGAGTGAATAGACCCAAAGCATTTCGTGCAGTAGGAAATGCCAATGGAAAAAACAGAATCCCCATCATCATTCCTTGTCATCGAGTGATTAGTAATTCAGGGACATTGGGTGGTTATTCTGGTGGATCTGAGATTAAAAAAATTTTACTGGGTATAGAAGGAGTTAAATTATGAAAAAAATAGCATTGTTTTGTGGTAGTCGTTTTGATTATTCACAGCAATACCTTGAACCAATTAGTGAAGGAGTGAAATTGTTAGCTCAACACTATGAAATTGTTTTTGGAGGTTCTAAAACAGGATATATGGGGACAGTTGCTGATAGTGTCAAAGAGGTTGATGGATACTTAGTCGGTATTATGCCAACTTTTTTAAGAGAAAAAGAATTAGCGTATACCGCGTGTGATGAATTTATAGAAGTGTCAGATATGAGCGAGAGAAAAAAGACTCTTTTTAATTATGAGGATGGATTTATTGCACTTCCAGGTGGTCTAGGTACTTTTGAAGAAGTGATTGATGTTCTTTCCTGGGCTCAGATATGGTTAATTAAAAAACCAATCGGTTTATTTAATCCTCATCATTTCTATGATTTGTTAATAGAGTTTATTGAACAAGCAATCGAAGTAGGATTTATTGAGCAATCCTTTAGAAACCTCTTTTTTGTAAGTGATGATATGTCTGTATTAATTGATCGCATGGAAGCTGCAGATTTTGAAAATCAAGAAGTCTGGGATTTATATGACAAAAATAGAAATCCATTAGCGAGTACCATCTTTAGAAGTCATTATTCATTAATCAAAGAAAACCAATATCATTTGGTTGTTTTTTTAATCATAAAGAATAAAGGAAAAGTTTTATTACAAAAACGGTCTGAAACAAAAAAAATGTTTCCAAATCAATGGGATGTCTCTGTTAGTGGAAGTGTTTTAGCTTTTGAAAATAGTCTTCAAGGAATTGTTCGTGAGACACAAGAAGAGCTTGGGTTACTGATTGATGAGAACGAATTGAGACTTGTTGATTCATTTAGAGATGATGACAGTCAGTCATTGATCGATGTCTATGAATTAGAAACAGATTCACTAAATATTGACAAGTTAATGGTTCCTAATTCTGAAGTGTCGGAAGTTGCTTGGTTTAGTTATAAAGAAATAATGGAAATGATTGAAAAAGATCAGTTTGTAAGAGATTGGATATGGAAATGGAAACTCATCAAATACGATTAGCACAAAGTAAAGACCTGGAAAAGGTGTTAATGCTTTACAACCAAGCATCTTTGTTTCTAAAACAATACAATATCGATCAATGGCAAAACGGATATCCGAATGAGCGAACCTTTGCTGATGACTTAAGTAAAGATTCACTCTATGTTTTGATACATGATATCGACATTATAGGGGTCGCTACAATTCTTGATGAAGTTGATCATAATTATGACGTAATTTACGAAGGTCAATGGTTACATGAGGGTTTGTATATTTGTATTCATCGGATTACTGTTGACAATCAATATAAAGGATTGGGATTAGCTAAGTTATTTATTGATAAAGCTGTAGAATTAGCAATCAACAGGGGATATTCTTCGATAAGAATTGATACACATCCTGATAATCAAGCGATGAGAAAGTTTCTTAAGAGACAAGGGTTCATGAATTGTGGTAGTATTTATTTAGAAAACAAAGATTTGAGAATTGGTTATGAAAAAATCATTGGAGGAATCATATGAAATGGAGAGATTCTCGACGCAGTACAAATGTAGAAGACCGTAGAGGCCAATCAACCCCTAGAACTGGTTCGGGGGGTGGTTTTTCACCCATGGCAATGGGGGGTGGATTAGGCAGTATTATCATCATGATTGTCCTGTATCTTTTAATGAATGGACTAGGTGGTAATTTTGGAACAGGAAATTCGAATACAACGAACATACCTCCTTCCACTAACCAAGCAGGTGCAGAACCTAGCGATGAGATGGGTCAATTCATATCAACGGTTTTAGCGTATACTGAAGACGTTTGGCAAGAGCAATTTCGCTTGCAAGGAAGAACGTATCAAAACCCGACTTTAGTTTTGTTTAATGACGCTGTTCAATCGGGATGTGGTTATCAATCGGCTCAAGTAGGACCGTTCTATTGCCCTGCTGATCGCAAGATTTATATTGATTTAGGTTTCTTTAGTGAACTTGAAACAAAATATGGTGCAAAAGGAGACTTTGCGATAGCTTATGTTTTAGCTCATGAAGTTGGACATCATGTCCAAAACTTATTAGGTATTACGGATGAAATGAACAAAATCCGTACTCAAGTGAATCAAACTACTTATAATCGATACTCAGTAGCTCTTGAGCTTCAAGCAGATTATTTAGCAGGGGTCTGGGCCCATCATGTAAAAGGATTTGGTGTTCTTGAACAAGGGGACCTTGAAGAAGCTTTAAATGCTGCTAATGCGATTGGTGATGATACCATTCAAAAACGGGCTCAAGGATATACTGTTCCTGACAGTTTCACTCATGGAACTTCTGAACAACGAAAATTCTGGCTTTACCGTGGGTTTGAATATGGTGATTTTAAACATGGAGATACATTTAGTGAGATAGTAGGTAATTAGGTGCTTAGCACCTTTTTCTTTGATTTGAATACATTTTATTTAAGGTTAGATTCTAACTTAAATACAATAGAATCAAACCGACAAGAACAAGGATAAGAAAGCAGAAAAAAGGCTACATATAAGGCTCTATATTAGTCATAATTGGTCATTTTAGTCTTCAAGAAGTTATAATTTACATTGAAAATGTTATAATACAGATGTATCAAGCCTAATGAAAGCACACTAAAACAACTTGTAAAATCGTGTTTTTCAAGTTT
>JAAYEW010000102.1 GCA_012728555.1 Erysipelothrix sp. | reverse complement strand
TTATTTAGTTTTGAGAGATTCTCTCAACCATCTGGTGGCAATAGCAAAGTGGTCACACCTGTTCCCATCTCGAACACAGAAGTTAAGCACTTTAACGGTGACAATAGCTCTTTGAGTGAAGATAACACGTCGCCAGGTAAACAAAAAGCTCGAATCATTCGAGCTTTTTTGATACAATAGAGGCCTATGAAAAAGATGATAACCTACTCAAAAACTGAAACCCAAAAACTAGCACAATCCCTTGGAGAAAAACTACAAAAAGGATGTGTTCTTTGTTTATCCGGAGAACTCGGTGCTGGGAAAACAACCTTTACCCAAGGTCTAGCGAAAGGATTAGATATACATCAAAACGTCAACTCACCTACATTTGTCATGATGAAAGAATACGAAGGTCGATTAACGTTAATACACATTGATGCTTATCGTTTAGAAGGGATCTCACAGGACTTAGGGTTTGAAGACTACTTTGATGATGAACACGTCTGTGTCATTGAATGGAGCGAATTTGTCCAAGATTATTTACCCGATGATGCTTTCTATATCACCATAAATCGACTAGACGAAAATGTCCGTGAAATAATTCTTAATCTCAACCAAGAGCTGGAGGCACAACTATGCTAACGCTAATATTGGATACCGCCTCCAAATACCTCAATATCGGTATTCTAGATGATAATAAACTGATCGTTAACTATTCAATAGAAGCTAACAAACGTCAATCTGAAATCACAATGTCAACGATACAGAAACTTTTTAGTGAAAACAATCTCAGTGTTCAAGACATTCAATCTTTTGTTATCACCAAAGGACCAGGTAGTTATACAGGAGTCCGTATCGCCATGACTATTGCTAAAGTGTTTTGTTCGCTAAAACCAGCAACTCTCTATGTAGTGAATACTCTTCATGCTTATGTCGGAAACAAAAGCGGTTTTGCGATGATGGATGCACGAGCACAACGAGTATTTTGTGCTAGCTATGAAAATGGAAACGAAGTCATGGCACCGACCATAAAAAAACTAGATGAAATAACCTATAAAGGTGATTTTTACGGAGACACAAAGTTAATTAACAAAGAAAGTTTAGCAATCGATATCATCACAAATATCGTTGATATAAAAGATCAATGGGAAAGAGTTTCTGATATAGATGCCCTAACACCACTGTACTTAAAAGAGAATGATGCTTATGGTCGCTAAAATAAGTGATTTGAGTCTCAATGATCTCAACGAAGTGATGATTCATGAACACGATCTATTTACAACACCGTTCTCTAAAGATGATTATCAATTTGAAATTGTTTCAAATCCATTCGCTTTTTATAAGAAGATCGAAATAAATAACGAATTAGTTGCTTGGGGTGGGATTCATATTCTTTTTGAAGATTGTCATTTAATTACCATTGCGGTTGTTAAAAAATACCAGCACCAAGGGTACGGGAAAATATTACTAAAGCATTTTATTGCACTGTCCAAGGATCAAAATGCTACCAAGATGTTACTCGAAGTGAGAGAAAAAAACCAAATAGCGATTCACTTATATGAATCACTAGGGTTTAGATTTAATCGCCTTCGCAAAAATTACTATCCAGATGACAATGGAATCGAAATGATTTTAGATTGGGGGAACCAATGAACGACACACTAATATTGGCGATTGAATCGAGTTGTGATGAAACCGCTGTTGCGATATTAAAGAATGAAACAGAACTACTAAGCAATGTGGTCTATTCACAAATTAAAACTCACCAAGAATTTGGAGGTGTGATTCCAGAGGTAGCATCACGGATTCATGTCGAAAAAATTACTTATGTTATAAAACAAGCGTTAACAGAAGCAAATGTAGTAATGGAAGATATCGATGCTATTGGAATTACTTTTGGACCAGGATTAATTGGTTCGCTTCATGTTGGTTTGCAAGCAGCTAAAACGCTGGCTTGGATGTACAACTTACCACTGATCCCTGTCCATCACATTGCTGGACACATTTATGCGAATGCCTATGTAGCAACATTAAAGTATCCTCTGTTAGCAATTGTTGTTTCCGGTGGACATAGTGAGCTTATTTTGATGAATAAAGAAAACGAATTTAAAGTAATTGCAACGACAGTGGATGACGCAATTGGAGAAGCATACGATAAAGTAGCTCGAGTCATGAATGCAGGTTATCCCGGAGGACCGGTAATCGATAAACTTGCTAAAGAAGGGAAACCGCATTACAATCTTCCCAAAGTTAAAACAGCGAATGAGAACGAGTTGTCATTTAGTGGTTTAAAATCAGCTGTTATTCAATGTGTCGCTAAAGAAAAGAAACTTGGTAACGACATCAATATAAATGATCTTGCTTTTGCGTTTCAAGAAAGAGCGCTAGAACAAATATTAGAAAAAACAGAACTTATGATTAATGAACATCCGGTTCAACACGTTGTTTTAGCAGGTGGAGTTGCCGCCAACTCGAAATTAAGACAAGATTTGACAGAACTGATGATTCATTATCCAGACATCAACTTAACAATTCCTCCAATGTGGTGTTGCACAGACAATGCAGCGATGATTGCGATGTCCGCTGCTGTAAACTATCGGTACAATATACTAGCAACAGAAGATTTAGGTGCGAAATCTACGGTCGATATTGAGCAATTCCATCAATAACACTTGTTAATAAGTGAACATCTTGATTGAATTCTCACAAAGTTGTGATATACTTAACACAAAAATATGAGGTGGAGTATGAAAATAGACAATCAAAAGTTTAATGTACCAAAAGCAACGATGAAACGTTATCCAGTTTATTTAAAGGCATTAAGAAAACTACAGTCACAAGGAGTTAATCGTATTTTGTCTAGAGAGTTAGCTGATGTGTGTGATATCCAAGCAACAACTATTCGCCGTGATTTCAGTTTTATTGGTTCTCTTGGTAAACAAGGGTATGGGTACGATGTTGCAAGTGTTATTGAAACATTTAATCATTTGCTAGGGATGAACTACGATGAAAAGTTAGTTATTGTTGGAGTTGGAAACTTAGGAAAAGCGTTATTGAATTACAATCGTTGGGACCAAGTTGTTGGAGAAATAGTTTGTGGATTTGATACAGATAATCGAAAAGTAAATCCAAATGCAGCGATTCCAGTATATCCAATGAGTGAGTTTAAAAAATACAAACCGGAAGGATGCCGTGTTGCTATTGTTACTGTGAGTGAGAATGTACAAGAAACCGTTGACTTCTTGATTGAAAACGGAATTAATGGTATTGTAGACTTCTCACATGAGCACATTCAAGTGCCAAAAAATGTGATTTTAAAACAAGTAGATGTTGTATCCGCAATACAAGAACTTGTGTTTCAATCAAACAATATTGATTAAGGAGAAATATTAATATGAGTCATTTTGTCAGTGTTCGTGAATGCTATGATCTATTGATCAATGCAGAAGAAATCGAAATCGATTCATTCGATGAAGTTGAACTTCAAGGGTGGGTTCGTACTAATCGAAGTTCAAAAAATATTGGTTTTATTGAGTTAAACGATGGAACTTATTTTCGTTCAATTCAATGTGTCTATTCATCTGAATTAGAGAATTTCGAAGAGATTTCTAAGTTTAATGTTGGAAGTGCGCTGACAGTGATTGGTAATTTTAAAATGACCCCAGATTCAAAACAACCTTTTGAAGTTGAGGTTACTTCGATAACTCTCGAAGGAGCAAGTGATTCCAGTTATCCACTTCAAAAGAAACGACATAGTTTTGAGTATCTGCGAGAAATTGCGCATCTACGACCACGTAGCAATACGTTTAATGCTATCTTTAGAGTTCGAAGTATATTAAGTATGGCGATTCATGAATTTTTTCAAAATCAAGGATTTGTTTATGTCCATACCCCTATTATTACAGGAAATGATGCAGAAGGAGCTGGAGAAGTTTTTACAGTTACACATCGAGAAGATGCGAAATATGAAAAAGATTTCTTTGCTAAACATGCTTCCCTGACAGTATCTGGTCAACTGCATGCGGAAGCATTTGCGATGGCATTTAGAGATGTTTACACTTTTGGTCCGACCTTTAGAGCAGAGAACTCCAATACCTCTCGTCATGCGAGTGAGTTTTGGATGATTGAACCTGAGATTGCTTTTGCAGATTTAGAAGACGTTATGAACTTAATTGAAGATATGGTTAAGTACTGTATAGAATATGTTTTAGAAAATGCACCGGAAGAAATGAAATTCTTCAATGATCGTATTGATGAAAAACATACTTTACTTGAACGACTCAACGCACTAGTGAAGAGTGAATTTAAGAAAATGACGTACACCGAAGCAATAGAAATATTAACAACAGCAGATTACCCGTTTGAATATCCAGTCACTTGGGGAAGTGATTTACAATCTGAACATGAACGCTATCTATGTGAAAAGGTTGTCAATGGTCCAGTCTTTTTAACAGACTATCCAAAAGATATTAAAGCCTTTTATATGCGTATCAATGAGGACAACACAACCGTTGCTGCCTGCGATTTGCTAGTTCCATCGGTTGGTGAACTTGTCGGTGGATCCCAACGGGAAGAGCGACTCGATGTTTTAGAAGCACGCATGAAAGAAATGGGTGTTGAAAAAGAAACATTAGAGTGGTATCTCGATTTGAGACGCTACGGTGGCTGTAAACACGGGGGTTTTGGGCTTGGATTTGAAAGAATGCTTATGTACATCACATCGATGGGCAATATTCGTGATGTCATTCCGTTTGCTAGAACTCCTAGGAATTTAGATTTTTAATAGGAATAAAAAATGTATTTTAAACCAGAATATTTACCACCCCAAAAAGATCCAAAAAAACACAAGAGAAATAGAGTTCTGCTTGTGGTTTTTTTGTTATTAATTGTAGCATTTATTGCTATCTATTATGCTTTTTTTAAACCAGAAGACAAAGGACCTGTTCTATTTGATACGTATACCATTTGTAACTTAAATGGTCCACAAACCCAAGACCTCTTTGACAAAAGGGAAATACTTGAAACCGAAATATTTAGTGATGCATTTTTTTATGGTGAAAGTTTAACAATCACAAAAGAACCCTATGTTTCAACAGAAAAGAATTCGTATATTGGGGACACCTTTCAACTCACAAATTTATGTAGTAATGAGATCCATTCTTTCTTAATGACGAGTAACCTGGATACAAACATTGAGTTATCAAAACTACCAGTTGGTTTTTATACAGTTGATATTCAAGAAAACCTTAAAGGAAAATCATTAATTTCAAAACAAGAACTAGATTTTGAACTCACAACAGTGACTCGTAACGATAAACGAATCAAAATTGAAGTGATAGCTAACAAAGATTTATTTACCAATATCTATACTGGAGACCCTTACTTTAAGCAACACCATCTGTTTCTTCAAGTGAGTGAGACCGATGTTAATAAGTTGATTGCTGATATTTATCTTGATCCAGCCTATAATCATCACGACTTTAGAACCATCAACAAAGGTTATGTATCCGATACATTTGTAGGGAGTGATGAAACTTACAAATTTGCTAACGATGTTAAACAGAAGTTAGAAGAATATGGAATTGTTGTCGGTATGACTCGTAAAGATGACTTAGAAATAGTCAATACCTACGGTATTGATGGACGGGTCGAAAGAGCTTTAAAATCAAAAGCAAAATATATGATTGAATTTAACTTTGGTACAGAATACAATAAAACACTTCAAGGGGTTAGAGCGTTTGGAAGCACCTTAGCAACAACTAATTTTCAACAATTGTTGTTGCAACCCTTTATTGATGCCCAATTACCTGTTTACATAGGGACCCGTAATCAAATGGGAGTCTACAGAAATTCCAAAACTAACGGTCTTGATACAATTAATTTAATAAGAGAAAGTGGAGGTAAAGCGCTGTTTGCTGGTCAGTTTTCTGAACGTTCCCATGAAGAAAATAGCTATGCAATCAACAATCCTAATAGTGTTCATACCGTTCGCTTAGACTTATTACTGAGTAGTAATGAAAACTTTGAGAAACTATACAAAAAGAATTACGAACAGTTAGTTGATGCAACCACAAAAGGAATTATGAACCAGCTAGAAATTGAGGTGAACCAATGATTTTATCTATAAGTCAGCTCCATAAATCATT
>JAAYEW010000101.1 GCA_012728555.1 Erysipelothrix sp. | reverse complement strand
TATGGGGGCAGCTCTTATGTCACTGTCGACGATTATTGTTGCGCTAAATGCTATGACTCTCAACATCAATAAGACAAAGAACTAATTACAGTATTTGTCTAGATTGTTGCCAATAAGTATAGAGACCGATAGCTTTAAACATTAGCGTTATCAGTGATTCCGGTACTTGAGTCGCCCATGAGTAGGTTACTAACCAAATGGAGGGTTGATACACATTGATTTTCGACCAATCGATCTTATTCACTAATCCAATGGTTAACACATCGGCTAGGTAGTATGTCACAAGGATCATGATAAAACCAAAAATTATTGATACTATAGGAGTTTTAAAACCGTTTTTAGTGATAACCTTACCAAA
The DNA here is from genome assembly GCA_012728555.1 of Erysipelothrix sp. GTDB lineage: Bacteria > Bacillota_I > Bacilli_A > Erysipelotrichales > Erysipelotrichaceae > DUUI01. The sequence continues at coordinate 2,085 of JAAYEW010000101.1, read as the reverse complement.
GACACGACCAACAAATGCATAATAAAAACTCCAAATTAGTGGAACATTTGCTTGGAGAGAACCAATAGCGATAATGAGGCCAACACTACTCAGAAGTGATAGAACTACCATTTTTATAGCACTCTGAGTAGTGTCTATTGTCTTTCTTGGTTTTATCTTTGATAAAGACACTCGACCGTATGCCGCATTATATTCATCGGTACAATCAGGACATAAAGGGTACCCTGTGTTGTAAATGATTCCACACTTCTTACACACATCCATAAAATTAAACCTTCCTTTCATGGCAGAATAGAATATTAGATAATGGTTTTATTGTATACTATACTAACGATTTAGTCCATCCTGTAATATTGTTTTTTAGTCGGTCATAAAATAAATGTTCTATGCCTATTAACCAACCAGTCTCTTTCCATAAATGATAAATGAAGTATTAAGATTGTTTGTTACATATTGAGTATTGGACTATCTTTGTCTCAATAAAAAACATCCTGTAAATACTTTCAGAAAACAGATAAACAAAACTTTCAAAAACTCTTGACACCAAATTCGAATGATCTATAATGTTGTTGTAGTTAAATGCAATGACAAAGAACTAGTAAGTATCAAATTCCATGTGTAGAGAGTTATCGGTTGGTGCAAGATGACCATGGTGTGATAGTGAATACATTTTTGTAGCAGCACCCTGAAAGGTTAGTAGGGCGTGACGGGTCCACCCGTTATAGTGGCAGAGTATGTTTGTACTTGTGAGGTTGATATTGTGAGATATCAATAAATTGAGGTGGTAACACGGGATTTGACACTCGTCCTCTAGTTTAGAGGATTTTTTTATGTCTTCAGTGTCAAATAGAAAGTGAAACCTATGAATACGATTAAATTTGCGAATGGAAAAAATATTCCCATTGAAATGCACAAAACAAGAATTGTTCAAAAATTACGCTTACCAAACATTCATGAACGCTTTGATGCGTTACAAGCAGCAGGAAACAATTTATACCTCTTAGACAACCGAGATGTCTTTTTAGATATGCTCACAGACAGTGGTGTCAATGCAATGAGTGACAACCAGCTCGCAGCCATGATGAATGCGGATGATGCTTATGCAGGGTCGAGAACCTTTTTTGAGCTCAAAGCGAAAGTCCAAGAACTTTTTAAGATGGATTATTTTTTGCCTGCTCATCAAGGAAGAGCTTGTGAGAACATTATAGCGACAGCACTAATAAAACCAGGCAATGTTATTCCTATGAACTATCACTTTACAACAACCAAGGCCCATATTGTTAAAAATGGTGGAACAGTGGTTGAAGTACTAATCGATGAAGGCACACAAACCAATAGTACTTTTCCATTTAAAGGGAATGTTGATTTAAAGAAATTAAAAGAAGTGATTGAGCGTTGTATTTGTTAATCTAAAAGTGGTCCAAAATTCAAGAATCATCAATTGAATTATGGTCCACTGTTTTTATACCCTAAATGCTATGCCATAATACATTTAGGAGGATGAGAGGATGATTAACAAAATGGATAGATATTCTATTATTAACTTAAAAAATAAAGGGATGTCGTTTCGTAAAATCGCAAAGCAACTTAACGTTGATAGAAAAACTGTATCAAAAATCTACCGAGAGTATGAACAAACGAATGAAAATTTAATGAGTTCTCAAGATCAATTAGTATCAAAAGAATCTGCTACTGAACTCATTGTCGGGAATCATAACTATGACTCCAGTAATCGGTCAAAAAGAAAATTAACTCCAGAGATTAAAGCAAGAATTTCCGATCTTTTAGAGTTTGAGAAACAAAAGACGAAAGAGCTTGGCCGATGGCACAAGCAGAAGTTATCCGGTACTCAAATTCATAAAATATTGAAAGAAGAAAACTTTGATATCGGTGAAACTACTGTGCGCAATTACATTCGCGAACTTAAACAAAGCAGAGAAACATTTATTAGACAACAATATGAGTTTGGAGATCGTTTGGAATATGATTTCGGGGAAGTTTCATTGATGATAAATAACATAAAAGAGAAGTGTTATCTTGCGGTATTTAGTGCACCGGATTCTGGGTTTCGGTATGCTTATTTGT
>JAAYEW010000100.1 GCA_012728555.1 Erysipelothrix sp. | reverse complement strand
GCTATTACCTTCCCCATACTACTCACCTTTCTTGATATCGATAATTAGTTGTACCCCTTCATCAGTAGTTATCTTCTTTATTGAGGTATTAATTCCCATATCTTGTACCATTTTTACTGAATGTTCTATCGTATTAATCGCTATCCGAAGATCACGATTGATTCCTTTTTTTCTTGGTTTTGTATCAAAAATATCTTTCGATAAACGTTTGGTTAATTCTTCTGTTTCCTTAACACTTAAATCCTTCTTAATAATTTCACTGACGGCTTGTTCTTGTCGATACGACGACAACGACAAGAGTGAACGTCCATGTCGCTCAGTAATTGTCTTGTTTTTAAGAGCCTTAATAACCTTTTCGTTTAAACCTAACAAGCGAATTTTGTTGGCAATTGTCGATTGACTCTTACCAAGGATCGATGCTAATTCTTGTTGTGTGAGTGATTGTTGATTAAGCAAGTTCCGATAGGCTACCGCCTCTTCAATGACACTTAAATCTTCTCGTTGAATATTCTCAATCAACGAAAGATTAGCCATTGCGTTATCATCAACATTTTTTACAACACAACTTACTTTAGTATATCCTGCTAGAATACATGCACGATACCGTCTTTCACCAGCTATAATCTCATAGTGTTTGTCTTTGGGTCTTACAATAATTGGTTGTAATAGTCCGTTCATCCGAATTGATTGTGCTAACTCAAACAGTTGCGTTTCATCAAAATAGGTACGGGGTTGAAAGGGATTGCTTACAATTTGATCAATATCTATTACAGTAATTTCGCTCATAGTGGTCTCTTCTTCATGGCACCATAAGCTCTTGGATATTTGGCTGGTGACTTCTTCTCTTTTTCAATAATTATATTATACCTTAAACTATCATCTGAAAGAAGAGACCTCTCACAACTTCGTACGGCTCCCCCCAATACACAAATAGCTTTTGATGCTTCATCAACTTCCTCTAACCCTTTCGATCCTTTCATGGCGATAAAGAGACCATTTACTTTGACCAAAGGTAAACATAATTCGCTCAACAGATTGAGGTTAGCTACTGCCCGTGCAGTAACGATGTCATACGATTCACGTTTTTGTGAAAAATCCTCTGCCCTCTGATTAACGACGATTACGTTTTTTAAACCCAGATCACTAATGACTTCATTTAAGAAATTACAACGTTTAAGTGTTGGTTCTAAAAGTGTTATTTCACAACTTGGTATCACAATTGCGAGAACTAATCCCGGAAATCCAGCTCCTGATCCAACATCACATAAACTGAGTTTATCTTTTACAAATGGATACAATAACAATGAGTCGTAAAAATGCTTCTCATTAATTTCTTCTCTATCGGTGATAGCAGTTAGGTTCATCACTTTATTTTTTTCAACCAACAACTGTGCATAACGATCGAAAGATGCGAGTACTGAGTCAGTTGCATCGATTGTTAATCCTATTAATGCTTCTTTAAATTCAACTTGATTCATACTGTCTCCTTCACTGTTTGACTATTATACCAAACTAGCTCCTTAATATCCTAATGTTTCTTTAATAAGGTTGACTTTAATATACATCCAATCAACCTCTAGTGAGTTATGATGAACATTGCTACGTTGTTTAGCAGGTTCAATAGTATCATCAATTCTCTAATTAAATACTTTACGAAAATAACACATTCTAATATATTTTAGTGATTTTCTTTCTTTCATTATATGAATTATACCATTGAATCCCACTATTTTATGGTAAACTTAAGGTATGAAAACTACTAGAATAAGTGATCCACAACTTTTTGAGAAATATTTAGCTTTACGAAAAGAAGTATTTGTGGATGAACAACAAGTCGACATTAGTCTAGAAATTGATTACTACGATACATTAGATAATCAACTCATTGACCATTTTGCTTTCATGGTCAAGGATATCGTTATCGGTACATGTCGTGGAATTTGGACTTCTTTTAATAGAGTACGTTTAGGACGCTTTTCCATTCACAATTCAATTAGACACCAAGGTTTTGGATTAAAGTTTTTACGGTCTGTCGAATCCTATTATTTAGATAACAACGTTGAATCCATTTACTTACATGCCCAAGTTCAAGCTCTACCTTTTTATTTACAAGCAGGTTATCTACCTAAAGGTGAGATTTTTGATGATGCAGGTATTGATCATATCGAATGTACCAAGATTTTAAAACCATCCTTCTATGGTCAGCTTGCTAAATATTACGATGCTATTTTCCCTTTGACAGATTTGAAGAAATCTTTATTAACGAACTGGTCAAAAGAATTATCAACAGTACTGGATGTAGGGTGTGGCAGTGGACTTCAAGCACACTATCTATTGTCCATCGGCAAAAACGTATTAGCAATTGATATCAATGATGAGATGATACAAAAAGCAAGCGACAAGAATATTGATGTCCTAAAGATGGATATGCTAGAGATTCATAAGCTGAACAGGACATTTGATGGTATTTATTGTTTAGGAAATACCCTTGTTCATCTTGATGGAACGATTTATATCGAAGGCTTTCTCAAAGGATGCTTTGAGAAACTTAATCACGATGGGTCACTTCTAATTCAAATCATTAACTATGATAAAGTGATAAATCAACAATTGAATTCCTTACCAACAATTAGAGTAAACAAACCTAAAATCGAGTTTATTCGTAACTATAGTTTCGTCAAAGGGAAGATTGATTTCCATGGTATTTTGTATCATCAAAAGAAACGATACGAAAACCATCAACTGCTGTTTCCACTAAAACACGCAACATTGATTCGTTTATTGAAGAAAACTGGATTTGATATTGTGAATACCTATGGATCTTTTCGATTAGATCCTTATTCTAAAGATGAGAGCGAATCACTGATAATTATCGCTAGAAAGAGACACCACCCTTATGAGTAACTTACCTTACAGTCCAATTGTAAAACACAACGACATGCTTTATGTTTCGGGACAATTACCTCTTAAAAATGGAAACCTTTTAGTAGATGTTCACGATGCTACTATTCAATGCTTATTAAACATTGAAAAGCTTCTACTTGAGCAAGGGAGTAGTTTAGAGAAAGTCGTTAAAGTAACTGTTTTTATGACTGATTTATCCAAGTTTGAAACAATGAATGTTGCGTATTCATCCATCTTTGTTAACAACAAACCAGCAAGAAGTGCTATTGAAGTCAATCGACTTCCTAAAGGAGCAATTATTGAAATCGAATGCATCGCTTATGTTTAAATAGAAGGAATAGTAGAAAGGATAGTATTCTTCATAATATTATCCTTTTTTCCTGCTAAAACTCTTCTTAACAAATTAAGTTAGCAGTCATTGTCACTCCATTTATTGATTGTAACCAATAGAAATTCTGATAAGATTGAGTTGTGAAACCATCACTAGATAAGGAAGAAATGTAAAATGTTTAAAAGATTGAGCATGCTGATCATTGTTGTGTTTTTAGTAAGTTGTAGTGTAGGTAACAAACCTTATTCTTCAAACTATTCAATTGGTTTAATAGAATCAACTGGTCAGAAAAATAATAGTGTGATTACTTATTTTAAAGAAGATCTCACAAAAGTAAATTCAATTTCATATCCTTATGGTTCCATGAATTATCATGGTTTCGCTACCCCAATTGTTGAGGACGGCTTTTTGTACACAATTCCACTAGGTCTTAGTGATAGAAAAGACTTGGGAATTCTAATGAAAATGGCTCTTGAAAGTGGGAAAACTGAAACAATTAAATTTAATCGCACCAACATTACGGGGGCAGTTGTAACAAAAGATGCGTATTATGTGGTTAGTAACTTGAATAGCAGCTCTTATATTGATCGATATGATCGCTTAAGCAACCAAATTGAAACAGTTGTGATGGATAACAGTTTAGTTATGAGTATTGCTGAACACCAAGGGAAAATTGTTGGAACAGGGGTTTTGTTTGAAGATGCAGAAAAATATCAGGTATGGTTATTGGAGTTTGATTTTGATACCAAAAGTCACCATTTATTAGCTGATCTCAGCCCTTTCTGCAAAGACCCCGAAAGTCCTAGTCATTTTCAATCCTTTGGTGATAAATTATACATGACATATTTAGATAATTTATTAGTCTATGAATCGTCAAATGATTTTGTAAGTGCTATTAATTTAAATGCTCCCTACGCGAATCAAATGATAGTGTATAAAGAAAAACTCTATATTGTCCATGCTGATGTAGTTACTCATGCAGTTAAATCTAAAATCACGGTGTTTGATCCTAAGACACAACTTATGAAGACACATGAATTAAATACCAATGTCATTCAAATTGAAGTTCTAAAGGACAAAATGATTGGTTTGGATCTAGACACCGATTCGATCTATGTTTATCAAGTAGAGAACGATCAAATAAAACAAATCAATCAAATTGTTATAAGCCCAACCAAGAACCTCTATATGAGTGCAATCTTTGTTAAATAAGGACTCAACTTCATTATCCCTTCTATTTTAAGGTTCAATAGGTGTACTTGTTCCCATTGAACCTTTTTTATAGGAATTGAAAAGTCAAAAAATGACCAAAAAAAGAACCTCTAGAGTATCTAAAGGTTCTTTGTCATAGGGTATTTAAATTACAGATTTTGATAAGCAACAGCGATTTGAGCACCCACTTTTGCGTTATTGTAAACAAGCTCAATGTTAGCTACTAAGCTCTTTCCTTCTGTATTTTCAACAATACTCGCTAATAAGAATGGTGTAATATCTTTTCCATGGATATTGTTTTCTTCTGCAGCAACGACAGCGTCTTCAATTATTGAATCGATATATGATTTATCGAGTTCATGTTCAGCAGGAATTGGATTAGTAACAAGAACTCCACCTTTAAGTTGTAATTCTTCTTTTGTTTTAATTGTAGCCGCAATGTCGTTGACATCATCCATGCGTAAAGGCAAGTTGTATTCACTTGTCGATGTAAAGAATGCAGGAAGGACACTAGTCTTATAACCGATTACTGGTACACCTTTTGTTTCTAAGTATTCTAAAGTTCTAGGTAAGTCTAAAATAGATTTAGCTCCTGCACAAATGACCGTTACATTTGTTTGACCTAATTCTTCAAGATCCGCTGAAACATCCATTGTTTGTTCATATCCTCTATGAACTCCACCAATACCACCAGTAACGAAGAACTTGATTCCGCCTAGTTCAGCACAAATCATTGTAGTTGCGACTGTAGTTGCCCCTAATTTTTTAGAAGCAATGATAGCTGCTAAATCTCTACGAGATACTTTAGCTACCCCTGGTGTTTTCGCAAGAATTTCTAAATCTTCTGGTTCTAAACCAATCTTGATTTTTCCATCCATAATAGCGATAGTTGCTGGTACAGCTCCATGATTACGAATAATTCTTTCACAAGTGCTTGCCATATCAACGTTTTGTGGATAAGGCATTCCGTGAGAAATAATTGTTGACTCTAACGCAACGATAGGGAGGTTGTTGTCTAAAGCATGTTGAACTTCCTTTGAATAAACTAAGAATTCTTTGATTGTTTTCATTTTCTAATATTCTCCATTTCTCTTTCGATTAATTTACTACTTAAATCTTTTCTAACTGAGTCACTGGTTTGAACCGTTAATAACGAAATCAATTTTCCATACTCAATAGCTTCTTCAAAAGGCAAATCTTTGGATAAACCATAGATAACCCCGCTAGTAAAACTATCCCCAGCTCCAGTAACATCTACTACTTTTTTAGCTCTATGAGGTTCAACAATTTTTATTTTGCCTTGCTGTCCATATCCAATACCTTTTGTTGAGTTAGTAACAATTACATTCTTTACACCTTTTTCAAACCAAAGATTAATAATCTTCTTAAGATCTGTTTCTTCAGTTTTTAAATAAGCTTGAGATTCATCTAGATTAAAAATTACTAGATAAACTCCCGAAATATCATCTGGTATTCGGCTTGTTTTCGGTGCAGAGACTCCACAAATAATTAAGTGAATTTGTGATTCTTTAGCAATGGTTAATAAGTGTTCAAAAGCAGATTTTGTAATATTAGTATCCGTTACAACAAATTTAGCGGAAACTAGGTGACTTCGGTTAATATCTATCCAGTTCTTATCCATCTTCTCACAGATACTCATATTCGCTAATCCAATAATTAAATCACCATCTTTTTGAATAACAGCTGTATAGCGACCTGTTCTTTCGTCATGAACCATTAAAGTATTGTTCATTGACATGAATGGACTACTTTGTTCAGACAAGAGTCTTCCATCTTCATCATTACCAATGATACTCATCAGCGATACTTTTCTTCCTAAACGTCCTAAGTTCTCAGCAATATTACGAACTACTCCGCCTACAGAAACGGCTTCAACGACTGGATTTGACGTATGCAACTGAACCTTTTCTTCCAAAGTAAGTTTACAGTCAACATTCGCACCACCCACACAAACAATTAATTCATTTCTAGACTCATTCACAATATAGGCT
>JAAYEW010000099.1 GCA_012728555.1 Erysipelothrix sp. | reverse complement strand
TCATATAAGCTACTCATATTCCCATTCAAATAGACATGTTTTTATGTTTCTAAGTTTTTACTTCTTTAATCTTGACATCAATACTACCGTCTCAACGTGAAACGAGTGAACACTAAGTATGAGTAGTCAACCTATCTGTTTGTGGAAACATATCTATGAACCTTTTAACGATAGGTAGGAGTTATCGTTAAAAGGTTTCATCCCGACAAACCGAACTTGTAATTGTTAACTCTTAAGGAAAATAAAGTAAATTATTCTCCTTAAGAGTATTTTTAATACTAAAGCTTAATACAAAGAGTAGCTATGTAGTCATTTCCATATTTTGACAGTCTATTTCTTTCATCACATGATTCATAAAAATCTAGCATAGCAAGACCATTTTTAAGTTGTCCTCTAATTTGAGATTCTAAGGTATGACTAAATTCATATCCATATTCTGGATTTATTTTTATCTTACCTTCTTCCTCTAGTTTTCTAGAATTAAATGGTATTGAATACTTTAAAAATAATTCTTCATCAGGTTTATCCCACACAACGTCGGCATCATACATATAGATCCATGGGTTCATGAAACCTACCATTAATAAACCACCTTTTTTCAATACCCTTGAAGCCTCCTGATACATATTTTCTAAATCCTCAATATAAACATTTGAAACTGGATTAAAAACTATATCAAAGCTTTCATTCTCAAATGGAAATGGTTTAGTCATATCTCCTTGAACTGTATTGATTTTCAATCCTTCCCTAGTAGCAACCATATCATCTTTTTCTAATTGTGATTTAGAAAAATCCATTATTGTTACATCATAACCTTTTGTAGCAAAAGCTGGTCCTTGTTGACCACCACCACAAGCCAATCCTAATATCTTTTTTCCATTGGATTTTTCAAACCATTCTTCTGGAACTTTTTTACCAACTGTAAGTCCTACTGATAAAGGATTATTTTTAACTTTCTGAAATTCTTCATGTGACCATGGTCTAGTATAGTCGTTTTCTACATTGTTCCATCTATCTTCATTTAATTTTATATAATTATTCATCTTATAATCTCCTATGATTTTATTTTTGTTATCGATTAAAGCTTAATATGATGCCATTACATTTTTCTCACCTTGCTCAATTCATACAGTTATCGGGATGTCTGGAATTGATGCGCATAATTTTAGTAAGACATCCACTATTTCACTCTTTCCGCATCTGAAAGTACCGTAAACCATAGAAAACCTATTAACCCTTGCGCAACTAGCAAGGCATAACGGAAACACTTAGCAGTTCTTACACTTAGACAATTCATGCATAACGGCATAATCAACAGAAGGTATATCAAACATGTCCTTAAAAAATAATTATCCCCCATCGCTTCATTGTAACAATATACTTTTCCATCCGTGTCAAATACACTAATATTCTCATTTTGACAGAATGATATTCTGGGCTGAAAAAAGCATATTATTCTGTTTAAATTCGTTGATTTTTTTCTCCACACACCATATCAATACAAACATTTACATCGATGTAGTTTATTGGATTTTTTTGTGTCCACCCATGCCATAATCAATAAAGACGAAATGCTTGTGAAACAACTTAAACTGGAGGGTTCTTACGCACCCACTCTTTGTAGCAACGCTATAGTCTCCACATGATCAGTAAATGGAAACTGATCCACCATTAAATGCGTTACCACTGAATACTCATCCCTAATCATCTCGATATCTCGACTCAGCGTCACAGGGTTACATGAAATATACAAAAGCCTGTTTGGAGCCAGTCGTTTCACATTATCTAAAAACTCTTTGGTTGACCCATTTCTCGGAGGATCCATAATTAAAACATCGATATTACTCTCAAGTTGACTTAAAAACTCAGTCGCATCTTGTTCAAAAAACAACACATTATCCGCTCGATTCAACCGTTTGTTTATTAGCGCATCTTTAATCGCCTTAGGATTCAACTCAACCCCGATACTTTGCTTAGAATATTGTGAACTTAACAGTGTAATTGTCCCAATCCCACAATATGCATCCAAGACCACTTCATCCTTTTGGATATTCGCTAACTGCAAAGCTTTCTTATAAAGAATCTCTGTTTGTTCTGGATTGACTTGATAAAACGATTCCGGAGAGAGTTTAAATCGAAAATCACCAATCTTGTCATAAATAAATCCAGGACCATACAACGTGGCACTTTGACTAGACAAAACAACAGAGGTTCTTCGCGGATTATAATTCAAAACAATCGTCGTAATTTCAGGATGCTTTTGAATCAGAGCCTTCACAAACAACCGTTGTGACTTGAATTCTTTTTGAGCACACACCAAAATGACCATGACTTCTTTGGTTTGATAACCCACCCGAATTAAGACATGTCTCAATATTCCAGTACCTTTATCTTCATCAAACACAGGTATTTTATAACGCGACACAAATTCTTTAATCGTCTGTTGAATTGCTTGTGCTGTTTTGTTTTCAATTAAACACTCACTGGTATCTACTACTTTATGACTTTTCGATTGATACAATCCAGAGAAGATACGATGGTGTTGATATTTGTACGTACTCAATACTTTGTGACGATAAAAGTAAGGATTCTTCATAAAAATACTTGGTTGTTGGTTTGGATATTTCCCCATCAATTCTGCGTATCGCTTTTCTTTCATTTGATTATGGAACTCAATCTTATCATGCTCAAAAGAGCAACCACCACATTGTTTAAACACCTTACATTTCATAATGTCACCTCTTTAGCCATTATACCAAAAAAAAGCCTGATTTCTCAGACTTTCTCAATGGGATCAATTCGATCTAGCAATAAGTTGGCGACATTATCATCAAAATAGACAACACCCTCACCAATTAAGAAGTGATGACGAACATTGTGCTCGTCGACAAAATTCATTTCACCCTCGACTAGAGTCGCTAGATAACTCATATGGTCAGTAAGTAACCCAATTTGACCATCGGTTGTTCTAAGATTAAGAATCTTTGCTTCAAAATCAGCATACCCTTTTTGAGGGGTCACAATATGAATCGTAAACATCCTAGAATTCCTTAGCTTTTTCTTTAACCGCTTGAATGTCTCTAGCAAACATAAACGCTTGTTCAGGAAGATCATCCACTTCCCCTTTTAAAATTGCTTCAAAAGAGTTCAGTGTTTCTTCAATTGGGACATATGCCCCAGCAATTCCTGTAAATGTTTCCGCAACATGGAACGGTTGAGATAAGAAGTTACGAATTCTTCGAGCCCGATTGACGGTCAATTTGTCTTCATCACTTAATTCATCCATCCCTAAAATCGCAATAATATCTTGAAGCTCTTTGTAACGTTGTAAAATGTGTTGAACGTCGTGAGCAACACGCACATGGCGTTCACCAACAACATTTGGATCCAACAAATTCGAGGTACTAGACAACGGATCAACCGCAGGATAAATACCCAACGCCGCAATATCACGATCCAACACGGTACGAGCATCCAAGTGACTAAAAGCAGTCGCAGGAGCTGGATCGGTTAAGTCATCGGCAGGAACATAAATCGCTTGAACCGAAGTAATCGACCCAGATTGAGTCGAAGTAATTCGCTCTTGTAATTGACCCATTTCCGTTGCTAAGGTAGGTTGATACCCAACCGCTGATGGCATCCGCCCAAGTAAAGCCGATACTTCTGAACCTGCTTGAGTAAACCGGAAAATATTATCAATAAACAACAAGACATCTTGATGATAGTCATCTCTAAAGTATTCTGCCATTGTCAGTCCAGAAAGACCAACTCGCATTCTTGCTCCTGGTGACTCATTCATTTGACCATAAACAAGTACGGTTTTCTCAAGAACTCCAGAATCCTTCATTTCGTTGTACAAATCATTTCCTTCACGTGTTCTTTCACCAACACCCGCTACCACAGATAAACCATTGTGTTCTTTCGCAATGTTATGAATCAACTCTTGCATTAAAACAGTTTTACCAACACCAGCACCACCAAACAAACCAATCTTTCCACCCTTTGGATAAGGACACAACAAATCGATCACTTTAATACCTGTTTCTTGAATATCATCAATTGGTTGCTGATATTTAAACTCTGGTGGTTGACGATGAATTGGCAGATAGTTATCCACTTTTTCTGGCATTGGCATTTCATCAATTGGTAATCCCAATACATTAAACATTCGTCCTAAGACAGCCTTACCAACCGGTACTCGAATCGGATGACCTGTATCCACCGCACTCATTTGTCGCACCAAACCATCGGTTGAAGCCATCGCTATACAACGAACGACATCGTCTCCAATGTGTTGTGCAACTTCTAAAACCAATGTAGAGTTGTCATTCATTTTGACTTCAATTGCGTTATAAATGGCTGGTATATGTTCTTTATCGAATCGAACGTCGACAACCGGTCCGATAACTTGACTAATTTTTCCTTCTAGCATACTAACCTCCTATTGTTCCCGAAATAATTTCGGTAATTTCTTGGGTAATCGCTTGTTGTCTCAATTTGTTATATTGTAGACGTAAATCATCAATTAACTCTTGAGCATTATCGGTAGCACTTTCCATCGAAACTCTTCGAGAAGAATACTCAGATGTTTTGGATGCCATGTAATACTGATAAATCTCTGAGATAACATAACGCGGAACCAAATTATCCAGTATTTCTTGAGCAGACGGATTGTAAATAATTTCTTTAAACTCCAACTTTCGCTCATCAATAGTGACAGGAAGCACCTTTTGAGAAGAAACCTCATAAGTGGTCGCATTAATGTAATTGGTATATAAAATATTAATCGATGTAATCTCTTGACGTTTAAACTTTTCAATCGCTTTAACACCCAGCTTGCGGATGTCTTCAAAATTGATTTTGTCCCCTAAAATAATGGTATCATTGGTAATCTTGAACCCTTCATTTTTGAAACGGATATAACCTTTTTTCCCAATCCAGTGAAAAGAAGCATGTTTTATGTTATTTTCATGAATGTACTTAAACAGATTGGTTGTGTAT
>JAAYEW010000098.1 GCA_012728555.1 Erysipelothrix sp. | reverse complement strand
TCATCCTGAGCCAGGATCAAACTCTTCATTTGACTGTGCTCTCTAGCTTTCGCTAGCTTATTTTTATTGTATCTGCATCGTATTTCACGATGTGATTCTCTTTTGAATCTGACGTTTCTGTTTAGTTTTCAAAGATCAATTCGCCACTCAATTCCCTTGAGCGCTCGCTTATAATACCAAAGCAAATTAATTAAGTCAAGCTTATTTTCTAAAATTTCGAAATCTTTTTTCTTAACCAAATTTGACTTGAATATTCACACCCAAAAATTCTCTTAGTCTTCCTGACCGGCCGATATAAGAGACCATCAATCTAACAATTCGCTTTTCTTGAATGTAGACACATTATACACACAACAAATTTAAAAAGCTAGTAAAACAATTCAAAAAAAAGAAAAAAAGCACATCGCTTTGGATGTGCTTGATTTAAACCCTTAAGTAATTATTTAACCGCTTTAGCAGCTTCAACAATTGCACTAACATATCCTGAAGTATCAACTAATGTTGAACCCGAGATAGCATCCACTGGTTTACCAGTAGGATTATCAGTCGCTAACTTCGTAAGCTCTTCAACAGTCTTATTCACTACATAGTCTTCAATTGCTTTAAAGTTCTCAACTAAAGTCTTTGTAGCCCCTCCTTTATCAGTCATGTTTTTGCTATAAGCTTCAGCATTCACTAATTTAGAAGCCAGAGGTGCTGCAGCATCTGCATAGTTTTCACCAAAAGCTTTATCTGAATTAGGAACTCCAGTTGCTCCCTTAACAAATTGGTATTCATCAATGTTTGCGACAACTACTTTACCATCAGCCATTGCAACAACAACATCAGCAAATGATTTATCACCGTGTGCCGCATAAACTGCTTGACCTAAAGTAACTTTACTAGTATCTACAGCAACTTTTGCACTAGATACCATCGCAGTATTCTTAATCGTATTCACAATTGCTTGTAAATAACCTACTGTATCCACTAATGTAGAACCAGAAATAGCATCCACTGGTTTTCCAGCTTCATTGTCTGCGACAACTTTTTCTAAATCCGCAGCAGTCTTGCCTTTTGCGTAATCAACAATAGCACCTATACTCGCATAGAGTTGTTTGGTTGCTCCAGCTTTATCAGCCATGTTCTTACTATAAGCTTCATCGTTCACAAATTTTGATCCTAAAACTTTACCTTCTACAAATCCAGCACCAAACGCACCGTCTGAATTCGGTACAGCTGTCATATTTCCAGCATCAAAAACTTGGAACTCATCGATAGCAACATCAATAATCTTGTCACCATCTAAAGCAACAACCACACGTGTAAATGCTTTGTCTCCATGTGCAGCTTCGTATGAACGGTGTAATTTGATTTCTTTTTCAGAAGCCCCACCAGTACATCCAGCTAACACAAGAAGCATAGCGATCATCGCTACAAATATTTTTTTCATAATCATTTTCCTCCCTTGTTATGAACAAACCTATTATAACAAAGATAAGTTACATTGCAACAACTTTGTCAATAAAATAACAAATTAATTTTTAACAAATTTTCACAAAGTAACCAACTAATTACCACTTGCATTCATCCAAAAAATAGCATAAAATATTATCACTTGCCCAGGTGGTGAAATGGTAGACGCAGAGGACTCAAAATCCTCCGATAGTGATATCGTGTGGGTTCGAGTCCCACCCTGGGCACCATGATTAAGAAACAAAAGAGAAATCTCACAGATTTCTCTTTTTTTACATCTTCTTAAATCGATCAATCAGAATCTCTTTAGCTTCCAAAACTTTCTTTTCATCTTTGGTCCCATACAGTAAATACACTGTATCCAAACCCTCTAACGGAAACTTCATCGCAATCTCTTGTTCAGAGATTGCACCATATAATTGATCCGAATCAAACCCTGCCATTTCACATCGTGCACAATAGTCCAGATAACGATGGGTTCCAAATCCTAATCGTTTAATATGAGGTTTTAACAAGAACTCAAAATTAGCATCATATAGCCACGCAACATTTTCACTGAGTTCTCCATGCTGATTATCTTGATTCATCATTAGAACACCAACATTTCCTACATCTCTGCGATGGCCAATATAATCATACACTCGGGTATTCGCTACTGGATTTTGATCCTTCGCAAGCATCATAATAAGTCGACGGTTATTTACAGTAATTTCATCAAACCTTGATTTCACAACCTTGATGGAATCGAATTGTTTAATAATGGAATCCATTGAGAACCCAACGACATTCAAAACAGTGACAACCGCAATCATATTATATAATGATGTCATGTTATGGTGTCCAATCCGTATTGAGTACGTATGATTACCGGTAAGAACAGTCGCATAATCCCCAACGACATTGGTTACTTTATAATCCGTAGTTAAAGAATGCACACCACACGCTTCACAGTGCACTTTTCCTAGATGATGATATCGTTGAAAATCAAAAGTCAACGGATGATAACAATTAGGACAAACCACCAAGTCATTGATTAAACACTGACGATTTTCTTCTTCCAGAGGTAATCGATCAATTCCAAAAGTTGTCTTCTCTTGAGTCGTTTTTAAGCGTGAACTGATCAAGTCATCCGCATTCAATATTAAATGAGATTCTTTTGGTATACTCTTCAACAATTTTTCAAAGATAAAATCAACATGGGCATTGCGTCGATAGGAATCACGAAAAAGATTGGTCACCACGATATAATCTGGTTTTAAAGCAGCACATACTTTTTCACAAGACAATTCATCAACTTCTAAGATACCCCACTCTTTCGATTCGGTCGACCAGAAATTACTGCCCGCTAAAAGAGCACTGACATTTCCTTGAAGAATGTTGCTACCATAGTTGTTATTTACTGTTTCGATGTTTTGTGATTTAAAGAAATCAATCAACATATTACTAACCGTCGTTTTACCATTGGTACCAGTAACAACAATCAGTTTCTTAGGTCTAGCTAATGACCCTAATATCTGTGGATCAATCTTTAAGGCTATTTCTCCTGGAAAATGCGTTCCTTTTCTTCCAGTTGCCTTTAAAGCCAACCGTGATAGTCGAGCAATCGCAACCGCTCCATAGTACCGAACTGTTTTTTTCATAGTTCCCCCATAATTTGTTTGAACTCGCCACTTTCAAACTCTATCACTCGTTGATGATATGCTTTCAGCAAGGCATCATACCCTTTCGGA
Source organism: Erysipelothrix sp. (assembly GCA_012728555.1). Taxonomy (GTDB): domain Bacteria; phylum Bacillota_I; class Bacilli_A; order Erysipelotrichales; family Erysipelotrichaceae; genus DUUI01. The sequence continues at coordinate 6,130 of JAAYEW010000098.1, read as the reverse complement.
AGAGAGGTCGGTTGAGGTAACTGCTCTAACAATGCTTTTAAAAACAACGGATTCAGCAGTAGAAAAGGTCCAATACAATTGGTCCCATAAAAGTTTTTGTAATGTATCCCCTCTTTTTTTGTGTTAACATTCAACCCAAAACCATTACTGACATCAAAAAAAGAAAATTGCTCAGCCCCTTCCTTATAATAGGACTGTGTAAACTGCGATTTGTGACCTACTAGTTTTAAACCTTGATATTCACCTAAAACGAAACAATTTAATCGTGGTCGATACTTTTGTGTGGTTGTAAAGTCAAAAAGATGAAGACCTTCAACTCGTAATCCATCATCGTACTCAATCCACTCTCCAAAGATATCTAATCCATTGCCACACACCAAAAAAAAGACACCCTCTTCCAACAACTCTTTCAAACGCTGAGTATATGGACGAAGTTGAGATAAAAGTATCTGTTGATATTTTTCAGTCATGGTTCCTAAGTATATGAAGTCAACCGACTCTTTGACAAAAGCCGGCTCACTTACTAGCGATGTCATCATGACAGTATGATCTTTAAAACATTCTTTCAACATTAGTTGATGTCCATTCTCACCATACAGAGTAGCTACATCGTACGCCAAAATTTCTATTAACACAGTCATCACCTCTTTAATTTAACAAACACCCATTCAATCTAGGGTTTTCTTCAGAATAGCACACTCTTTGACGAAGTTAAACAAAAACATTTCCTTAACAAATACTTAATGATATAATTCCATTAAAGCAGGAGACAACTATGATTGATTTTTTTGTTAAAGAGGTAACCCCTCCACAATCGTTTGGCATTTTTTATATAACGATTGTCGCACTCATCATTATCTTATGTATTTACACCCCAAAATTCTTTAAAACCAAGTCGCAAGTCTTGTTTCACAACTTTGTGACTTGGGTCTGGCTCTTTTTAGTCGTTGAAGAAATCGCAAGACTGATTCATGAACACCTGATTCGTTCAGGTAATTGGCTCAATGTTTTTCCTTTTCATCTGTGTTCAATGCCTCTGTATTTGATACCTCTGTATCAATTCAGTAAGAACCAACGAATAAAACAAGCTGCTATCGACTTTGTTTCTACTTTCTGCTTCTTTGGTGCTGCTATCTCTTTTTTTGAACCCTCTGGTTTACTCCATGAATATCAATTTGCGACTTTCCACTCTCTAGTGTGGCATGGAGCCATTGTCATCTTGTCAATTTCCTTCATTTCATTAGATCTTGCTATCAATAAAAAGAGTAACTTTAAAGACATCATAGTCGTTTATGGAATCGTGTTAGCTATCGCCGAAGTTTTTAACTTCCTACTAAAAGACATCTCAAAGATAAACTTATTCTTTATTAGTCCCTTTAAACCATCGTCGCTAATTGTCTTTGAAGACATTTCCTTAACCATCGGCTTTATTCCTAATGCCATTCTCTTTGTTACTATTTTAGCGCTGGTTGTTTATGGAATGTTTCTAATCATAAGAAAACTAAAGAAAGTATCTAATAAAAAAGTCCTCATTCTTAATTGACTGAGGACATTTTTTTATCGGGCATTCAATTTTACGATTTCAATAATGGTCTGTTTTGCTTTTTCCATATTATTTAAACTAACAAATTCATAACGTCCATGGAAGTTTTCTCCACCAGTAAAGATATTAGGAGTTGGAATTCCCATGAAAGAAATTTTAGAACCATCCGTACCACCACGTATCGGATGAATTAGAGGTTTAATGCCTAAATTTTCCATCGCTTGTTGAGCTAAATTCACAGGAGTCATGTCTTTTTTAATAACATCCCCCATGTTGTAATACGAATCTTGCATTTTTAAAGTAACGCGTTGAACGCCATACTTGTCATTCATGGTGTCAGCAATAGTCTGCATCAATTGTTTTCGGGCTTCAAACTTTTCTCGATCGTGATCCCGAATAATATAGGTTAAAGTCCCTTGATCTATTGTAGTTTCCATATTGTGAAGCAAGAAAAAGCCTTCATAACCTTCTGTTTTTTCTGGAACTTCATCACCTGGTAAATGAGCATCAAACTCAAAGGCCAATTTCGCAGCATTAACCATTTTGTTTTTGGCAGTACCTGGATGCACCGATACCCCTTGTAAATGAACGACTGCTTGGGCAGCATTAAAGCTTTCGTATTCAAGTTCACCAAGTTGTCCACCATCGATCGTATACGCAAACGTTGCTCTAAAGTTTTTGGCATCAAAATGATCCGCTCCCCGTCCGATTTCTTCATCAGGTCCAAAAGCCAACCGCACTTCTCCATGCTTGATTTCTGGATGGGCTAACAGATAAATCATTGCTTCAATAATCTCTGTAATCCCTGCTTTATCATCGGCACCTAATAAAGTTAATCCATCGGTTGTGATTAATGTGTGCCCAACATAGTTGCTTAGATTTTCAAAATCAGAAACTTTCATAACGATATCGTGATCTTTATTCAGAACAATGTCGCTGCCATCATAGTGCTCAATCACTTGTGGATTGATGTTTTCTGCATTAAAGTCAGCGGTATCAAAGTGTGAAATAAACCCAATCACCGGAACGTCTTTGTCTGTGATACTTGGTAAGGTTGCAGTAACAAAACCGTTGTCTAAGTTGTGTTGTACTTCACTGAGTCCTAAGTCAATCAGTTCTTGTTTGAGCATCTTCGCAAACTCAACTTGAGATTGAGTTGTCGGAATGGTATCGCTTTTCTCATTCGAACGTGTATTGATCTTTGCGTATCGAATAAATCTATTTTTTAATTGTTCCATGCTATCCTTCTTTCTTAAATTATTATAGTCATCTTAAATCAATTACTCAAGCATGGTATAATCATGATGAGGTAAAAATTATATGAAACTTACAAATTTATTCAACTTATTAGTTTATTTTGCAGTGATTAGTTTAATTTTAGTTTTTCTCTTCTATTTCTTCAAATGGATTGTTGTCAAAAAACTTAACATCCATTTATCGAATCAACTAATCAATAAAGCAACGCGTTACATTGTTTTTTTTATAGGTATTCTACTTGTCAACTCTTTTATCATCAATGATGGTACATTGATCTTAGAGAACCCTCAACTCTTTAACTTTCTAAGTAAAATGATTAATATTTTATCACTGACGGTTTTGTATCTATTAATTAGTACCTTTATTGACATTATTTATCACATTTATCAGCAATTTAAAGTTTCCAAAAAAGTCCCCATTAAAGCTGTGCTTCAAGCAATTAAAGTTGCGTTAGTGATTGTATTTGGGTTTGGTATGATTGCGATTATCATGAACAAGGATCCGTTTATCGTCATGGGTTCTGTTTCTACGATTGCTGCATTTATATCATTTATCTTTAAAGAAATCTTACTAGGATTCTTTGCGGGTATTCAACTTACGTTTAATCGCACAGTTGAACTGGGGGATTACATTGAAATTCCAGCTTTGAAATCAAAAGGAACAATTTCTGAAATCGGATTAACGACCGTGACGATTCAAAACATTGATGAATCGATTTCGACCTTGCCTGCCTATTCCCTTATTTCCAATCCTCTGATTAATTATCGTCATATTTACGATGCTGGTCATCGACACTTAACCCATAAGTTTTATATTAAGATGGATTTTGTGAAAGATTCAAACAATCTCAGTCTATTTGTTGATCAAGTCAGACAACATATCGCTACAAAATCAAAGATTATTCAAGAAAAGCCCATCATGATTCAGTTTGGTGATAGTGAAGTGGGAGGTTTACCACTTTTTCTTTATTGTTATGTGGATATTATTGATCTACAAGAGTTTACTGCTTTTAAAACAAATTTAATTTGTGAAATTGTTGAGCTTGCTCAAAAACAAGGACTTCTGAATCAATCAGTGATATAATTTATAAAATTAAAGGAGAAAACAATGAGTCAAAAAGAATTATTAACAAGAGACCAAATCCCGGTTGAAAGAACTTGGGATACCAGCACAATATTCAAAAGTGAAGAGGATTTTGAAGCGTCTTATATTGAAGTGAGCGAAAGGAGTTCTAGTCTTTTAAATTTTCAAAATCGTTTAACTGAAAGTGCCCAAACACTTTTCGAAGCGTTAGAGTTAAGAAATGAATTAATTCTCAAGTATTCACATCTAGCTGTTTATTCTCATCTCAATAGCGATGTTGATACCGCAAATTCGCATTACCAAGGGTTACAAACAAGGACACGAAATCTTGGAACATCGCTAAGTGCCGCTTTGTCGTTTTTTGAACCTGAGCTGCTTGATTCAAATGAGAATTTAATTAAAGCCTATCTGAAAGAACTTCCTGAACTTGCTGTATATGACTTTGAATTTGAGTTACTCTTTAGAAAAAGACCTCACATTTTAAGTTTAAAAGAAGAAACTTTACTTGCGAAAGCTTCTCAAGTTTTATCAAGTCCTGCGACAACGTTTTCAATTTTAAACAACGCTGACTTGAAATTCCCAACGATTGTAGATGAAAATAATCAAGAAGTTGAATTATCACATGGTCGTTATTCCCGTTTTATGGAATCCCAAAAAAGACAAGTTCGTCATGATGCGTTCAAAGGAATGTACTCTGTTTACGATCAATTACAGCACACCTTTGCCTCAACACTTTCGAGTAATGTAAAACACCATAACTTCAAAGCCGATGTGCGTGGGTTTAAGAGTGCTCGACATAGTGCGTTGTTTGAAAACACCATTGATGAATCGGTGCATGATGCTTTAGTTGAAGCAGTCAACTCTCGTTTACCTTTGCTTCATCGTTATGTAAGTTTGCGTAAAAAAGCCTTGAACTTAGATGAATTAAGAATGTATGACCTCTATGTTCCAATGATTGATGATGTTGATTTAAAGTTCACCTTTGAAGAAGCAAGAGATTTAATCATCAAAGCCTTATCCGTTTTAGGAGAGGACTATGTTTCTATCTTAGAGAAGGCTTTTAACGATCGTTGGATTGATATCGAAGAAAACAAAGGGAAACGTTCTGGAGCCTATTCTTCTGGTACTTATGGAACCAACCCATTCATCTTGATGAACTGGCAAGGAACCTTGGACCATGTTTATACCTTAGCACATGAACTAGGTCATTCTGTTCATTCGTATTACACGCGTCAACATCAACCGTTTATTTACGGAGATTATTCAATCTTCTTGGCTGAGGTTGCCAGTACAACGAATGAGAACTTATTGACAGACTATCTTTTAAAGCAATACGATGACCCTAAGGTTCAAGCGTATATTATTAACCACTTTTTGGATGGAGTGAAAGGAACGATTTATCGTCAAACTCAATTTGCTGAATTTGAACACTTAATTCATGTCAAAGACCAAGAAGGTATCGCCTTAACCAGTGACTATCTCAATGAGGAATACTTTAAATTGAACCAACTGTATTATGGACCTGAAATGACCTATGATGAAGACATTCGTTTAGAATGGGCTAGAATTCCTCATTTCTATTACAACTACTATGTGTATCAATATGCGACAGGGTTTTCGGCAGCAACAGCGTTCTCGAAATTCATTCTTGAACAAGGGGAACCTGCTGTCACGAAGTACCTTGATTACTTGAAGGCTGGAAGCAGTCGTTACCCAATTGATGTTTTAAAACAAGCAGGAGTTGATATGTCGAGTAATCAAACAACTTTGGAAGCTTTGGATGTCTTTGAAGAACGTTTAAATCAATTAGAAGCGTTGTTAAACAAAGAATAATTGTTGAATTGAAGCTATCAGAAAACTCTGGTAGCTTTTTTTTATGAAAGTGATTGATTTTTGTTGAATGTGTGCTATTATATATAAGCTTGTCAACGATAAATTTCTTAATTTTGTTCTTGCAAAAAACGAATCTTATTGTATAATGATAAAGCACAGCGTTTCTAGGGTTCCTTAGCCAAGTGGTAAGGCAATAGACTGCAACTCTGTGATCGTCGGTTCAAATCCGACAGGAACCTCCATATGGGGATATGGCGGAATAGGTAGACGCAACGGACTTAAAATCCGTTGAAGGCAACTTCGTAAGGGTTCAAGTCCCTTTATCCCCACCATTCATACGCGCCCGTAGCTCAATTGGATAGAGCGTTTGACTACGGATCAAAAGGTTGCGGGTTCAAGTCCTACTGGGCGCGC
>JAAYEW010000097.1 GCA_012728555.1 Erysipelothrix sp. | reverse complement strand
TTTTCAACGTGACCATTAAACATGTAAGTGTGAGAACGAACATAAGAGTATGGATCAAACTTAGCATCCAATGGTTTAGACTCTTTTGATAGAATTTCAACTTTCTTCATATAATCAATTCGATAGAACGCCAAATCATCATAATCTTCAAATCGACAAACTAAATAAGGCAAATCATCCGAAATGACCACATGATAAGGATTCAACTCATAAAACTCACGCTTCTTTTTAGTTACTAGTTTTTTGTTTAAGTTGTATTCATTGTAATGGATCTTAATCATTTTCTTCAAAGAAATCGCATCCAGCAATAACTCCATATTCAACAAGATTTCATTGTTCTCCGTTTTATGATTATACTTATTCACAAGATGTTGTTTAATAGAGCTAGCCGTATAATCGCTTTGAGTACTCAAGAGTTTTTCAATTAAGTCATGACTATATTGAGCAGTCAAAAGCCCAGTTGAAGCTACTTGATGACACAAGATACTCACTTCAGAAGGCTCGAAAATACGTGATAATAAATAGTAACCGACACCATTATCACTAAAAGTTGATACTTCGACACCTGCTTGGTTAAGAATGTCAATATTCGCATACAAGGTTCGTCGATCAATAGAGATATTGAACTCTTCCGCTAAGTAATGAAATATTTCAGATATTCTTAAAATGTGATTTTCATCTGAATATTTACTAAGTACCAAAAGTGTTTGAATGACACTGGATTTATATTTTTTCATGTTGATACCCCTTAACATAAATATAACAAAAAAATGTATCGCTTACTAGTATACTTTCACAATCTTCAATATCAACGTATAATATAGTAGAGGTAAACAATGGCAAATATACTTGATTACATAAAATTAAGAGGAAACAAAACATTTAAAGAAGAACCACTCAATGAAGTTGATGAGTTAATCTTCAGTCATCTCAGCTATATCGATTTTGAAACCACATCTACAGGTCTCACTCTTTTTAATGCCTATCAGCAATCCAAAATAAACAAGATTGACAAAAACATCAAACCGTATCTTTGGGCTCGGATGGGATCGGACAAAACCTACAGTCAAACACACAGCAGTCAACGATTTAAAGATATCATTCTGGTTAATCAAATCAATATTATTAGTGAAAAACAAAGAACCCAATTCAGTGCGACCTGCTTCAAAATAAGTGATAACCATTACTGTATCGCCTTTCGTGGGACCGATGAAACAGTAATCGGTTGGCAAGAAGACTTAATGCTTTGTTATCAAGAAGAAATACCAGCTCAACGCTATGCGAAAGCATACTTAGAAAAAACCCTAACTCTTTTTGAAGGTACTTTTTCTTTGTCCGGACACTCCAAAGGAGGAAATCTTGCTATTTACGCTGGCTGCACTCAAATCCAAGAACTACAACACAGAATCTGTTCAATTCGTAATTATGATGGTCCAGGCTTCTTAGAAAACGTTATCTTAAGAAGTTCTTTTGTAACAAATCAAGATAAAATCACTAACTATATCACCGAGAACTCAATCTTTGGTAACCTACTTTATCCAATTGGAAAACAAATCATTATTAAATCGAATGCCTTCAAGTATTTTGAACATCAAATACTCTCTTTTATGGTAACAAAAACGACATTATATGAAACCGATAAACTCTCCAAAGAAGCAACCATTATTAAAGAATCAATAAAAAGTTTTCTTGATAGCCAAAGTCTAGACGAACTACAAGAAGTAAGTGAGTTGCTCTTTTTTAACATCGATCAAGCACTTACTAATTACAATGTCTTTCAAATGACCAATGATGACTTCATTAGTTTAACAAAAATGATTATCAGAATGCCCAAGAAAACAAGAAGGATAATCTTGAGTCCAATTAAAGATTTAATCGATGAAGTGACACGACGTCAACGGCTTGATAGAGTCCAAAGACTTCGTCGAATTATTTGGTTGTATCAAAATAAGCCAACTACTTGATTATGAAATGAGGTGTGGTAGAATTAGTGAGTCAACTCACTAAATGGAGGGATTATGAACTCTGAATTATATCTAGCTGCCTCAAAACTGATGCGTTTATTCAGGCAACACCATCGCCAATATCTTGAACAACACAACTTGTTTTTAGGTCAACCCAAAATATTATCAACACTCAAGAAGCATCCTGGTCTTTCACAACAAGAGTTAACCACATTAACTCAAGGAGTCAAAGAGACAGTCTCCATGAGTGTCAGACGATTAATGAAAAGCGGTTTAATTAGCCGTGAAACAGATTTGGTTGACAAAAGAAAGTATAGTTTGTACTTGACAAATACTGGGGAAAAAGTTCTCGAAACAGTGGATCAAGGAATTAAGAAACTCAATGACAATCTACTCAATGGATTTAGTGAAGAGGAAATTAGTCAATTGACTTTTTTTATACAACGAATAATAGAAAATATGGAGATGAATCAATGCGACGAATATTAAGATTTTTTAAAGGAAGTACACCGACGTTAATCATGGGGATGATCTGTACGATCCTAGTGATTTTCATTGAATTAACTCAAACTCAAATGATGGCAACTATTATTAACCAGGGCATCAAAACAAGCGATATGTCGGTAGTATGGAACACAGGGTTAATCATGTTAGGGCTTGCCATTTTAGGTATGGGCTTTGGAATCGGATCAACAACGCTCGCTTCGCTAGTTAGCAATAAATTTGCAGCCAGAATGCGTGACAACGTCTACGAAAAAATTCAACGATTTTCACTAAAGAAAACTAGCAAGTACACAACAGGAACTCTTGTGACTCGACTATCAACCGATGTTGACTTTTTACAACGAACAGTCACGTTTGGATTACGACTACTGGTTCGCTCACCGATCATGCTAGTCTCTTCTGTCTTAATTATTTGGCAATCCGATTACCGTCTAGCGTACATCGTTTTGTTTTTTGTCGTGTTCTTAACGTTTGGAATTGGAATAATTATTCGACTTGGATTCAGACGCTTCAAAGTACTACAGACCAAAGTCGATAAACTGAACCAACATGTCCAAGAATCGCTCATCAATATTCGAGTCATCAAATCATTTGTTCGAGAAAAATTTGAAAACAAACGGTTCAAAGAAACTAACGATGGCTTGCGGGACTACAGCATCTATTCTTTCAAACTCATGAACTGGATTGACCCAATTATGATGTTTTCACTCAATTTCGCGACTGTCATCATTATGTGGGTCGCAGCCCAAATTATTGTTAAAGAACAATCCATTCAAGTTGGAGATCTTTTAGTATTCATGAATTACTTGCGATTCACCTTGTTCTCAATGATGATGCTCACCATGATGTTCAATATGTTCTCACGAGTAAAAGCATCAATTGACCGAATCAATGAAGTGTTGGATGAAGAAATCGATATTCAATCCCCACAGGTGAACGCAATTCATTTGAATGAGATT
>JAAYEW010000096.1 GCA_012728555.1 Erysipelothrix sp. | reverse complement strand
GAAGGGATACATCAATTAGTCATGGCTCTACAAGGATTGCCTCGACCAATTGTTAGTGTTTTTAGTGCTTTAAAAGACAAAGATACAGATCACATGATGTTACAACTCGTTTCAATCAGTGATGAAGTCATTGTAACAGAATTTAAACATACTAGAGCTCAGTCTGCAGCTTTGTTAAGCAAAGACTTTGAATGCATCATAGAAAAAGATTATAAGAAAGCTGTTCAATTAGGCAAAGAAAAAGTAGGAGCGGGAACACTATGTATCACTGGTTCTTTGTATTTTATTTCGGATGTTCGTCCGCTATTCGTTAAGGAGATTAACTATTATAAGTCAAGAGAAAATGATTGATATGTATTAGAACATGATAAAAAGAACTCAGAATGAGCTTTTTTGAAAATAGTAGATGATTACGGCTATCTCACCTTTTCAATGTCAAAATCTATTTGATCAGTTTCTAGCTTAAAGATTGTACGAATTAGTTTCTTAGCGACATGGGATAAGGCGACTCGATGGTGCTTATCCTCCCTTCGTTTCTTACTGTAATATTCATACAGATGTGGATTATGTATTAGTGAAGTGGTGGCGACATTCATAAGGTATTGTCTAAGATAAGAAGACCCACGTTTAACCATTCTTCCTGTGAATTCAGCTTCGCCAGATTGGTAATAACTGACATCTAGACCACAAAAGGATACGAGTTTATCTGGATGATTAAATCGAGAGATCCCACCAATTTCTGAGTAGATTCCTGCAGCACTGATTAATCCTATGCCAGGAATCGTCTGAATATGAGAGGTTACTTTAGAGAATTCGTATTCAATCAGTTGTTCGGTTTCTTGAATTTGGTGATGATATTCAAGATACAGTTTCAAACAAGCTTGAAGCTGAAAGGTTCTTAAAGGATCTTCTATTCCAATGGTGTTCTTCGCTAATGTTTTAAGTTCACAGAAACGAGCATAAGAGATGGTTCTGTGAAGTTGAGACTTCATCTTGTTGTATGAATTTAGATTGAGTCTAGCGATTCGTGAAGGTGTTTCAAAACTTGTCAACAAATAAATCGCTGTCGCTGACTTTAAAGAGTTCTTGAAAAACGGCTTAAACTCAGGGAATACATGATCCATGATGTTGGTCATTGATTGAAGTTGTAAAGAACGTTGTTTCACTAAAGAATCTCTAAACCGTGTAAGAGATTTTAGTTGATTGATGTGATAAGATTCTGTTAGATAGGGTTGGTAGTCAACACTGGTTAAATAGGAACAAATCACTTTCACATCAAGTTTGTCAGTCTTCGTTTTACGAAGTGTGTAGGCTTTAGAAAATTGATTGATAAGAACTGGGTGAATTTCCATGAAGTCAAAGCCGAGATTCATTAGAAAATTCTTGAGATTGTTTCCATAATGACCCGTTGCTTCAAATCCTATCTTTATTTTATGAGTAGGATCCAGTGACAAAAGGACATGATGAAACTCTTGGAAACCTTGATGATTGTTCTCAAAGGAAAAGCTATTGACGATTACTTCTCCATTCTCTGAGAGGATCAAGGCTTGATGGTGGTACTTGGCAATGTCAATGCCGATGATGGTCATAAAGACACCTCCTTAGTTTGAGCACTGTTGTGTAGGTCCACATCGATTCTTCTTATGGAGTCTCGTGATTCATAAAACATCTAGTGTTAATCAACTGATTACCATTTTAAAAAGAACTGTGGTGGGAATCTCCTTCGAACAGTCTGAGCTGTAATAAAATGAAACAAATCCACAGTGCTTAGATAAAGCATATCAAATGGCCATAGGATATGCCCTAAAGATTATTGGCCTAGAAAGAAAAAATTATCAATTTAGACCCTAAATTGATAATACGAGATAGTATGAATCAAGTTGAATTTAAAGAAGCATTACAAGGATTATCAATCGATGCAACTGACTTTGTACTAGCGTCTTTCGAACGGTATGCACAGTTATTGGTTGAAAAAAACAAAGTCATGAATTTGACCGCAATCATCAATAGAGAAGAAATCAATGAAAAACATTTTTATGACTCATTAGTGTTGTACCCATTTGTTAAAGATAAAAAGAGTATCTGTGATGTAGGATCAGGTGCGGGATTCCCAGGACTTGCTTTGGCAATAGTGCTTCCAGATAGTGAAATAACGCTTTTGGAACCAACGTTAAAGCGCTGTAACTTCTTAGTGGAAGTGATTGATGATCTTGGTTTAAAGAATGTAGTGGTTGTAAATCAGCGAGCAGAAGACTTTTCAACAAAACGTGAGTTTTTTGATGTAGTCACAGCTAGAGCAGTTGCTAACCTGAACCTGTTGAGTGAACTCTGTCTTCCTTTAGTTAAAGTAGATGGTTTGTTTATCGCGATGAAAGGATCGAAAGGGTTAGAAGAAGTTGAAGAAGCTTTTAAAGCGATTTCTGTTTTAGGAGGGGTTGTTCAAAGTTGTGAGCGGTCGCTACTTTCAGATGATAGTTTAAGGTATAATGTGATTGTTAAAAAAGAAAAGAAGTCACCTGCGAAGTATCCTAGAGCATATGGTGCGATGAAGAAGAGACCATTATGAGTGAAATTGTAGGAATTGATATTGATCAAATTGTTAGTAATCCTTTCCAACCACGAACATATTTTGATGAAACTCAATTGTTTGAGTTGGCACAATCCATTCGCATGAATGGACTTCTTCAACCGATTGTTGTTAGACCCAAAGATAAACGCTATGAAATTATTGCTGGTGAAAGGCGATATCGTGCTTGTATTTTAGCGGGGTATACTCAAGTTAGCTGTGTAGTAAAACAAGTCGATGATAACGCCATGGCAAATCTTTCGTTGATTGAGAATATTCAACGGGAAGATTTAAGTGTGATTGAAGAGGCGGTGGCCTATCAGAATTTATTGTCTCACCAATCATTAACACAACAAGAATTAGCATCAATTCTTGGTAAGAGTCAATCGACGATTGCTAATAAAATTCGGTTATTAAAATTAGATGAAAAGGTTATTGATGCGCTTAAAAACAAAAAAATTAGTGAGCGACATGGTCGAGCACTCTTGTCTCTCTCTCACTATCGACAAGAACAAGCAGTGAATGAGATTATAAAAAAGGATTTAAATGTTAAGGAAACTGAAGAATTAGCAAAACGATTATCAAAAGATATTTTTGATACAAAGCCAAGGAAAAAAGGAATTAATCGCGATTTACGAATTGCGGTAAATACGATTGAACATTCTGTAAAAATGGTACAAGATATGGGAATTAATACCTCAATCAAAAAAATTACAAGTGAAGAAGGTGTCCAATTAATTATTCATATCAAGAAAGGTGAGTAGTATGGGGAAGGTAATAGCAGTCACAAATCAAAAGGGAGGCGTAGGAAAGACGACGACAAGTGTCAATCTAGCGGCTGGTTTGTCGTATTTAGGAGCTAAAGTTTTGTTAATTGATTTGGATCCACAAGGAAATGCAAGTCAAGGAGCAGGAGTCGGTAACAATCATAAAAAGAAGAGTACCTATGATTTACTGTTAGGTGATGAGAGCGTTGAAGAAATTGTTATTAAGCTAAAAAAACCACCCTTCGATATTATTCCTTCGACTATTGATTTAGCAGGTGCAGATTTAGAAATGGCAGAGTTTAAAACAGGTAGAGAACAGTATCTTAAACGTAAGCTAGACATTATGAAACACCAATATGATTTTGTGATTATTGATTGTCCTCCATCGCTAGGTTTGTTAAATACTAACGCATTAACAGCTGCAGATTCGGTCATGATTCCGGTTCAATGTGAATACTATGCCTTAGAAGGATTAACGCAATTATTATCGACAATTCGTTTGGTTCAACGGTTGTTTAATCATGATTTAAAGATCGAAGGAGTTCTATTAACGATGTTTGATGTTCGAACCAAGCTTTCTGTAGAAGTCCAACAAGAAGTCAGAAAATATTTCAAAGAAAAGGTATATCGAACCTGCATTCCAAGAAATGTTAAGTTGTCAGAAGCACCTTCCACAGGACAAACTATCTTTGAATACGATATTAACTCTTCAGGAGCAAAGGCTTATGCAGCTTTAGCAAAAGAAGTGTTACAACACAGTAAAGGTGAGAAAGGAGACGCATGAGTAAACGTTTAGGAAAAGGATTACAAGCAATCTTTGGGGATGATGCAGCGTCTATCATCGATGACATTGAAAAAGGAATCGAAACGTCCGTTAATTATAAACACAAGGAGCTGAATGTTAACGATATTATTGCGAACCCGTATCAACCACGAAGGGAATTTGATCTTACTGCACTCAATGAGTTAAAAGAATCAATTCTTCAACACGGGGTAATTACGCCGGTCCTTGTTCGTCAATCATCGATCAAAGGTTATGAACTAATTGCGGGAGAACGACGTTTAAGGGCATCAAAATTAGCAGAAAGAGAAACTATCCCAGCTATTATTGTTGATTTCAATGATGACCAAATGATGGAAGTTTCTTTGATTGAAAATATTCAGCGTGAAGATTTGAACGTTATTGAAGAAGCAAAGGCTTACCAACAAATGATTGATCGCTTTGGTTATACGCAAGAAAAGTTAGCTGCAAAAATGAATAAATCAAGAAGCTATATTACGAATCTAACTCGTCTTTTAAAACTTCCCCAAGAAGTGTTACAAATGGTCATTGATAACAAACTAACAACGGGACATGTTCGACCACTGATTACGTTGGATAGCGAAGAAGAAATGATCAAACTTGCGAAAATTGCAGTTAGAGATAATTTATCAGTACGCCAAGTTGAGCAGTTGACTAAGAATAAACCAAAAGAAAAAATTGTGATTAAAAAGCAACCAAGAAAAGAGTTTCTTTATCCAATCGAACTTTTGGAAAAGAAATTTCAAACAAAAGTAAACATAGACAAAAACAACATTACGATCCACTTTAGTGATACCGATGATTTAAATCGAATTCTAGAGTTGATGGAAGTGTTAGAGGATATGTAAAGCTCGCTTCTGAGAGTTTTATTTTGAATTGTCATATTGACAACCATCGATATGAAGATTATACTGATTCCAGTAGGAGGAAACTTATGGAACTCAATGAAATATTTAAAGCACTTGGTGATGAGAATCGCTTAAGTATCTTGAACTCATTAACTGAGAAAGAACGTTGTGCTTGTCACATACTTGAAGAGTTAGAGATCTCTCAACCAACGGTCTCTCATCATTTAAAATTACTGTGTGAAGTAGAGTTGATTACTTGTCGTGTTGAGGGGAAGTGGAAACATTATCAAATCAACCAAAATAAGGTTAAAGAACTAATTGGATATTTAGAAGGGTTGATCAAATAGTATGTGGACTTTTATTCAAGATCAAATCTTAGGAATGAAATGGCTCAATGAGTTAATAGGTAACCTATTAACAATGCTTGGGGTAGATATCACCAGTAGATTAGGAGCAAGTGCCCAATTCTTCTTCTACGATGTTATCAAAATTACGATTCTCTTGTGCGTGTTGATTTATATGATCTCATATATTCAAAGCTATTTCCCACCAGAGCGAAGCAAAAAAATTCTATCCAAGTTTAGTGGTATTTGGGCAAATATCATCGCTGCCCTCTTAGGAACAGTAACACCATTTTGTTCTTGTTCTTCAATTCCTCTATTTATTGGGTTTACGAGCGCTGGATTACCAATTGGAGTGACCTTTTCGTTTCTAATATCGTCCCCAATGGTAGATCTCGCAAGTTTAGTAATACTAATGAGTATCTTTGGAGCGAAGATAGCAATTGCGTATGTTGTAATTGGATTAGTTATTGCGGTGATTGGTGGATATATCATTGAGAAATTAAAGATGGAGCAATATGTAGAAGAGTATATCTTCACTACAAATATGATAAATTCTTCAGAAGAAGCACTCAGTAACAAACAAAGAAGACACTTTGCTTATGAGAGCATGAAAGAGACTTTCCAAAAGGTATTCTTGTATATTTTAATTGGGGTAGGTATCGGAGCACTTATTCATAACTGGATTCCTGAACAATGGATCGAAAGTATCTTGGGAAGCCATAATCCATTTGGGGTTATTCTGGCGACAATTGTAGGGATACCAATGTATGGGGATATCTTTGGAACAATTCCGGTGGCGGAAGCTTTGTTAAGTAAAGGTGCACAGTTAGGAACTATTTTAAGTTTTATGATGGCGGTTACCACGTTAAGTCTACCGTCACTCATTATGCTTAGAAAAGCAGTAAAACCAAAACTATTAGCACTGTTTATAGGTATTTGTGCAGTAGGAATTATTTTAGTAGGGTATTTATTTAACTTCATCCAATCTGGATTAATATAGGAGGAACTATGAAATTATTTGGAAGAAAAGAAAAAGAAACAACACCAGAAATTGAATCAAGATACAAAGTTTTGGGAAGTGGCTGTAAAAAGTGTTTAGAACTTGAGAAAAATACAATCCAAGCACTAAATGAGTTACAAATGAACGATGGGGTACAACACATTTATGATTTTGCTGAAATCGCAAAATATGGTGTTATGAGTACTCCAGCACTAGTGATTGATGATAAAGTCGTGTCCTATGGCAAAGTCATTAACAAAGATGAAATTGTTAAACTCATTCTAGGAGAATAACCCAATGAACGATAAAGTAAAAGTCGCTTTTGTGTGTGTTCACAATTCATGTCGCTCTCAAATGGCTGAAGCATTAGGGAAGCATTTCGCAAGCGACACCTTTGAAAGCTATTCAGCAGGAACACATGTGAAGGATCAAATTAACCAAGATGCTGTTCGAATCATTAAAGAGTTGTATGATATTGATATGGAAGAAACACAACGTAATAAGTTGATTGAAGAATTACCTCCTGTGGATATTGTCATTACGATGGGATGTAATGTTGATTGTCCGTATCTACCAAGTAGACACAGAGAAGATTGGGGCCTTGATGATCCAACAGGTCTTGAGGATGAAAAGTTTATTGCGACAGCAAAAATTATTGAGAAAAAAATTCTTGATTTAAAATTAAGAATCAAAAACGAGAAAATTTAATTGAAAAGCTACCTAGCGATTACCATTTATTTGCTAGGTTTTCTTGTCTAAATAGATAGACTACATACCAAATATGACCAACTCTCACATACATTAAATCACTGACTATTACTTCAAACTGCTGACGATCATCAGATTCTCGATTAACTGAAATAGTAGGAATACCTTGTCTACTTATGTTTAGAATCTTACACATCGCTGATAGGAGATACTTCTATCGATTTGACTGGATATGTTTTTCTTTTTAATTGAAACCAAATGGCTTATAATGGTTGTATTGATCTGTAGAGGTAGCACAATGAAAACTTCGGATATGATACGGCAGTTATGTGAACAAATGAATATCAGCGTTTCGGAGTTGGCAAGACGGTTAGGTCAGTCACCACAGAACTTTGGTAAAAAGCTGAAACGTGAGACGATTACATTGG
>JAAYEW010000095.1 GCA_012728555.1 Erysipelothrix sp. | reverse complement strand
TCCATAATGTCCCCAAAATCACAATCAAGCACTCGGCAGATCTTAACGAGCACTTCCATGGAAACATATTCATTATTCGAGAGTTTAGTGAGGGTGTTTGGACTGATTCCTGTGGCTAGTCGAAGATCCGTTTTTTTCATGCTTTTATCGATCAAAAGTTTAAAGAGTTTGTGGTAGCTAACATCCATAATTTAACACCTCGTTTATCAGGAAAACAATCCATCCCTTATGCATTCGATTATATCACGTTGAATTCTCAAATGGAAAAACTATATAGATATTTGCGAAACTCTCTTAAAAAAATGTCTTTTCTGTACAGAATTATGAACAGAGCTTTGAAATCTTTTAGAATAGATTATTAAAACCGACAAGAATCCACTCTGTCGGTACTATCAACTCAGATTAACGAAAAATACAAGCACTACATTCTATTTAATCAAAAAGACCACACTATTAATGCGGTCTTATATCTATAATCACATGGCGGAGAAAGAGGGATTTGAACCCCCGCGCCGCGTTAACGACCTACCGCTTTTCGAGAGCGGACCCTTCAGCCACTTGGGTATTTCTCCAATGAACTCTGCATTCAATTATAATATAGATTTTTAAAAAATACACTACAAAATTCACAGTCATTAAAACGATACCTTCCTTTCAAAAAGTATCGTTTCTAATTACTTATCGGCTCGCTATTTCAGTAGCGACACGAATCATGTGTTTACAGCGCACCAATGAATATATTCTACCTTTTTCATATTGATTTAAATCACCTTCGATAGTATCAACACCAACGATCTTCTCTTCTTCAACAATATGTTCCTGTAAAATGTACATGATAAAATGAGGATACTTCGTTGCGTCTTCATTCAACAATTGAATATAACGAGTGTGAAATTCACTCGCCTTACGATAATCATCTTCGTGCTTGTCATTTTCTCTTAGTTGATACTCTACTTCTTGTTGAATTTGTCTAACTAGTTCTTCTTGAATTTTTTGTTTCATAAACAATTCCTCCAACAAAATTATATCATAAATATCTTTCACTAATTATTATAAACTTACTGAAATCGAATCTTTTAGGTTATAATAAATACAAGGAGTACTCTTTATGGCAAAAATGTTAATTATTTATCATTCAGAACATCACATGAACACCAAAAAACTTGTCGAAGAAGCATCAAAAGGGCTAGACATTCTCTGCACATCTATTGACGATTTTAACGAGTCCTTATTAGACGGTGTCACTATTGTCGGATTAGCCTCTGGTATTTTTTATGGCAAACATCATAAAAAATTAATCGAGTTTGTTGAAAATTTTCATGATTTACTTAGCAATAAGCAGGTATATGTCATTTATACCGCAGGCTCAAACAATCAGCAATTAGGATCCTATTTATGCAACAAATTAGATTACTACAACATTACTACTCTTGGGACATTCAATTGTTTAGGGTGGGATAGTTATGGACCCTATAAACTCATAGGTGGTCTTTATAAAAACCATCCAACTCAAGAAGATATTGAAGCATTGCGAAACAACCTAGTTCGTTTTTTGTAATTCCTTACAATATTGACACTTTGTTTATTTTAGTAAATTTCTGTGTATAATGAAGTCAGAAAGTGAGAACCTCCATGCTACAGTTAATCAATGTTTCAAAATCATTTGGAAACACTCCTGTTTTAAAAAATATTAATTGGGAAGTCGAACCAAACAAAATCTATGGTCTCGTGGGGAAAAACGGAGTTGGGAAATCAACTCTTTTGCGGTGTATCGCCGATGTTTATCCAGTCGATACTGGCCAGGTTTTGTATAACAATATCAATGCTGCCGATAATCCCAACGTTAAACGCAAAGTGGTCTTTGTCGCTGATGAACCCTTTGAATTGAATCAATCCTCATTAAAACAATTGATAGAGTTTTACGAAATCTTTTATCCACAATTTAACCACAGTAAATATAGTGAACTAATTTCTTTGTTTGATTTTAATGAAAATCAGTCGATTGAAAATATGTCAAAAGGACAAAAACGTCAATCCTCCATGATTATTGCTCTAAGTTTGAATCCTGAACTTTTATTATTAGACGAAAGCTTCGACGGATTAGATCCAATCGTTAGAAATCGATTCATTAATTACTTAAAAGAACAAGAAAATTTAACGATTATTATTTCCTCTCATAATGTCAACGATTTAGACACCCTGTGTGACGAAATCTTAATCATTGAAGAAAACGCATTAATCAGTAAAGAAAGTCTAATTAGAGAAGAAGGACTCATCAAAGTTCAAGTAGCATTCACCTATGACATCACCAATCAAATGGATTTTTTACAACCCCTCTCTCACAAAGTAGAAGGAAGGGTTCATACCCTAATTGTAAGACAGTCTTTGGATCAACTAAAACAAGAACTTCAACTGCTTCATCCGGTCCTTGTCTACCCAATGGAATTATCACTCAATGAACTATTTGTCTTAAAGTTAAAGGAGAAAGAGGATGAATAAACTGTTATCCAGAATTAATAGTCGCTATTTGAGTTTTCTTCTAAAACAAAACAGACGACTCATGGGATTTATGCTCTTTGCTTTCTTTGTCATTATGCCCTTTGCGGCATTCTTAACCATCTACAACAATCGGTTAAGTTTCGAAGGTGCCCTTAATAATTCCGTAACACCAATGTTATCGTTATCCTTGGTTGTATACATTATGGCAACCCTAATTATTCCAGGTTTATTACTTGGCTATCTGATGGACAAATCCAAAATGGACACATACCAAACTTTACCCATTAGAAAACAAGATTTATTCTTTAACAAATACATTCTCATCATTTGTGTTCTTTTTATTCCCTATGCCATCAACTGGATTTTCTCATTATTAGTCTATACATTTTACGGCGGAATATCGATTGATTACTTACAAAACCTAATCGATTTACTAATCATTCTCGCCTTTACACCCCTCTTAATAGGAGTACCAATCTTTTCACACTTAAATACAGGAAGATTAGCCGACTCCATAATGTATGGTGTTTTCTTACATTTATCACAATTTCTTGCCTACATTGCACTACCCCTCTTATTTAATGAAAAATTATTTGGGTTAAGAGACAGTATTACCGGTTTTTGGCAGTCACTGATTTCCTATGATATTTCATTATTTAATTTAGTCTTTGATAATAAATTCTATGTGTCCACCATAATATGGATATTGTTAGGATTTGTACTGTACTTTATCAATCAATATTTCTACGCAAAAAGACCGGTTCAAGATATCGGAAAACCAGTGTTAAACAATTGGTTTTTCCCAGTAGTCTCCACTTACTTAATCTCTATTTTCTTTGGACTCCTTCTTCTTAGCTTCATGGATTCAACAAACTATATCAACGGAGTCGTCTTACCCTTTTTAATCACCTTAGTCATTTACCTTGGATTGGATGTAATCAACAATCGAGGTTTTAAATACTCCCTTAAGGCAGCTTCCATCTTCACACTCATCGCCATTATTGTAACAATCACAACATATAGTGTCGTGCGAACTGGTCTCTTTGGTTTAACTCGACAAATTCCTAAAACAGATCATTACACACATATAACTGTCTATTCAACCGTTGAGTTTGAAGACAGCCAACTTTTATCGAGTCAAGAAAGAAAAGAATTCTATACTCTTTCTGGTGTGGATTATGGAGAAAGTTCCATTTATTCTCATACAATTACTTCACAAGAAGAGAGAATCGCCTTTGAACACAATCACAAAAGGCTACTTGATGCTTACTACGCATTAGGAGACGATGTCCTTAACCGTAGCTTCTACTCTATCAATGATTCTGATGAATACAATAAACAATTCCCAGATTATCAGCGCCAATTAAACTATTGGAATGGTGGAAACTTTTATTTCTTATACATAGATAACGATGACGTTGTCATAAAACGCAGTTACTTTTTAGATCAATCATTCTATGACTATCTATTCGCCAAAAAATGATATTGGTTGTCGAAAATTCTCAGTGTGATATAATTGCTAATAGAATGATAATCATTATTAGAAAGGATAACCATGAGTATTAAGACAACCAATCAACGAGAACGCATATATGAAGTAGTACGGGATGCTCATGCTCATTTAACAGCTGATCAAGTATACGGTATTTTAAAACAAGAAGATCACTCCATTGGAGTTGCGACAGTCTATCGAAACTTAAAATATCTTTATGAACATAAAATTATTAATCGAATACAGCATCCAGATTATGGATATGTCTATGACGCAAATTTATCGTATCACTATCATTTCCACTGTATCGAATGCAACAAAATGCGAGACATTGTCGATCTCTATGATGAACAATTAAATCGTGAGGTTGAACAGAAGTTTGGTGGTAAAGTCATGAGTCATATGACAGTGTTTCATGGAATTTGTGAAGACTGCCTCGCAAAGAAAAAGAAAGACAATTAACAAGTAAAACAATACTCTGCGGAGTATTGTTTTTTTTATTGATCAATTATCACTTTAACCGATTGTCCAAACTGTGCTTACGAATACCAAAAGTTGACAATCATTTAACTCATCGTTTGCAAAAAACAAAAAGACAGTATCATTACACCATCGATAATCTTATGGTTGATACAGTTTAATCGGAACTGGATGATCTGGATATTGCTCATCCATCGCTGCTTCATAAATTAAACCACTATCTCTTTCTAATGCATAATACGATATTTCACTCGCACCAGCTTTCGTTACTTCAAAACCATAATACATCTTTTCTTCAGTTTCATTGTCAAATGTATAGCCAAAACCTCCTATTTGCACCACATTATCCTTACCAAACATCTTCATCATTCTCTGATTCGCTTCCTCAAAACTAATCACAAAATTAACATCCCCCTCCAGTTTAACAGCAGTTGTTGGTTCTTCATTCTCCTGGTTGATAAACGCTAAATATTGATTTGGCGATTCTCTTGAAACCTCAAAGAAGAGCTGAATCTTTTTATTCTGTTGTGATTCAACAAGTAGTTCATTCTCAAAATCATCCCGATTATAGTCAACATCATCAAACTCTTTCACCAAGATCTCTTTAATCAATGGAAAACTCATTGATCGCATTCCTTGATTCTCAATGGTATCCATTAACCCCATTAAATCTTCAACCCCAAGCTTATGATTGGAAGTATTCTCAAATGTAAGATTAACAAACACATACATATTGTCTGTAACATCATCAAAGATAACTGATGTGTCCTCTATCTTTTTATTCTTTAAGATATTTGTTCTGTAAACCGAATCCACCGTTACATTATAATTTCCCATCGTAATAGTCTCATTCATCTTCACTTCTTTAATTTCAACAACCGGTGTTTCAGTCGGTATATTCGGATACTCTGTCTTGTTGGTACCATCGGTCTTCATGATTACCGATTTAAATTGAAAATCACTCAAATTGATATCAAGATAATGCATCCAATCTGAATTAACACACAACAACATCACATTTGATTGGTTAATTATTTCGTTTTGTGAACCATCCAATTTCATTTTCATCAAATTAGCTGTTTCTTTATCATTAACACTATAATAAATCCAGTCTTCAGTCACATTAAACATCGTCACTGGTTTTTGAGTTAATCTCTTTACGTTTTCACCGTTTGTACTCATTTTATAAAGAAATTGATCTGTTTCATCTTTATAATAGACACTATCCCCAAAAATATTAAAGATCCTAATATTTTTATCAGAGACTTTCGTTTCTTCGTCACCTAATTTAATCAACTCTTGGTGATCATTGACAATATAAACCTCATCATATTCAACATTAAAGCTCATTACCCTTTGATCAGACATTTGTTTTTCATTGTTCGCTTCCATGTCCACACTAAACAACTTGTCATCTTTAATGAAATAGACCAAATCATTAGCAATTAACAAACACGACACTTCGTTATCAGAAAAGACCTTATCCATCTTATTATTCAGGTTAATTTGATGTATCTTTTTGTCATCACCATTCACATAAAATAAGTAAGGATCCCAATAATTAAGAAAGATCCCTTTTGAATCACTATACTTCTCAACCGATTCTCCATTCTTCTTAAAACGATACAATTTTGTTTCATCTTTAATATTAAGAAAATAAAACCAGTCCTTTGCTTCTACCATAATGCCACTATTAATAAAATTTCCATTCGTATTACCTTGGTGCATTCGAGGATTAACTAAAGAACACGCTGAAAAAACTAGAACAAAAGCCAATAGTATGATATTTTTGGTGTGCCTGATGGCCGTACTCATGGTGTCTCCTTTCTTGAGAATACCTCTTCTACGTTCAATATAACACATCCAGTAAACTTATGATAAATTATTATTCATAACTTATTTTATAAACACCATTGATTAATTCTGCCCAACCTCTAACAACCTTTTTTTCATTAACACTATGATACAAATCTATCTCAAAATCATAACCATGATCAGAACGAAGAGACAGAACAACCTTTATTAAAAGACCATTGACGTAATTAAAATCTGCATCAATCTTCTTAGAATTCACTAAATCATTATAATTTTGAACAATTACTTCTTGCTGATTAAACCAACTAGAAACTAAATAATGAACAACATTGATTTCACCACTAGTAACTCCTTGAACATCCAGCGATATTTCTTTAAGATTCCTTGTCAACAACGAATCACTATCAATTGTTTCTCTCAACAGTTTCATAATCAATACTATCGAATTTTCTTCTTTTCTCAATAAAGTAACTTTGAAGGGCTTTCCAATTTGTGCTGGATACGATTCCGCTACCATTCCAGAAAACTCAATCTCTAACACATCACCGATTTCAAAGGTTGTATCATAATTCATTGTAAACAAACCAATCGATTCTTCATCATACAAAAGATTAGAATCTGTTATCACTGTTGCGATGATTGTCTTCTTTGAAGAAGTTTCCCCATTTTTAGGGACACAGCTCACTAAAAGAATTAAACAACAAACACCTAGTAGAATGCGTTTCATATTCCCTCCTTTTAAGCTTTACTCATTAATTTTTCTAATCACTCGACACGGATTACCAGCAGCCAAAACATTGTTAGGAATATCCTTAGTCACAACACTTCCTGCGCCAATCACTGTTCCTTCACCAATAGTGACACCACCCAAAATAGTAACATCACCAGCAATCCATACATCATCTTCAATAGTCACTGGTTTACTAAACTCTAAGAGTGTTCGTCTTTCAACTTTATCGATCGGGTGAACCGGTGTTAAAATCGAAACATTTGGACCAATTAGAACATTGTTTCCAATAGTCACTTTAGCACAATCCAAAACAGTAAAATTATAATTCGCATAGAAGTTATCTCCTACATGAATGTTGTATCCATAGTCACAAAAGAAAGGTCCCACAATCCATGCATCTTTACCATAAGTCCCTAAAATCTGATACAACAACGCTTCGTACTCATCACCATCTTGATTGAGTGAGTTCAGTATTCTAATGTTGTTTCTATTTATCGATCTCTCGTTTGCTAATTCTGGATCTGAAGGTAAATAGTACTCTCCAGCTAACATCTTTTCTTTCTCAGTCATCAATTTCTCTCACTTTCTTTACAAACTCAGCTACTTTCTCGTCACCAAGTATATCTAGTGTATTATTCTCTAGATACTGATAATTCACCGTCGATAAGGGTTGATGATCAACAACATACTCTCTCGCGGATGTATGCACCCATTGACAACCTGTTGATTGGATAATCGACTTAACATTATTAGCATTAACTCCCGAACCTACAACGATTTCAATCTGACTCATTTCAACCAACTTCTTAATTAACTCAACACCATCACTCGCTAGAACTTGTTGACCACTTGTTAATAATCGATCAATTCGACAATCTACTAATTGATGATAAGCATTTATAGGATCCTTTGTACTATCAAACGC
>JAAYEW010000094.1 GCA_012728555.1 Erysipelothrix sp. | reverse complement strand
TGTTGAAATTGGTATAAGACTATGGTATTATTTGTAAGCACAAACACAGGGGTATAGTTCAATGGTAGAGCAACGGTCTCCAAAACCGTAAATCCGGGTTCGAGCCCTGGTACCCCTGCCATTTATGTCAAATCAGCCACTATTTAGTGGCTTTTATTATGTCTGTTAATTGATAATAGACTACATAACATTGTCATTTATGCAATATAAGGTTGACCTCTTCAAGAAAACCGATACAATAATAACTAAAGAGAAATGAGGAACTATGAAAAAAATTGTATTTGATTTAGGAAATGTTATTGTCCGCTTCGATCCAATGGAAATTTATCACCGCTATGTAACCACTGAAGAAGAAGCAATGACTCTTTACGATATCTTGATGGCAACAAAGTTATGGGAGAAGCTTGATGCAGGGGTTGATCCCTTATTAGTCATCCAAGAAGCACAACTAAGCGCAGATACTTCACTCCACTATGCTATCGAACAACTCATCCAGACATGGACAAGTGGCCTTGAAATCGACAATCAAATGGAAGAATTCATTACAGAACTGTATAACAGAGGTATCGATACCTATTTATTATCCAACGCATCCCGCCAAATTCATGATTTTCTAGGAGAACATTCATTATTTAGTTTAATGAAAGGTCATTATGTTTCTGCAGATACCCAATTAGTCAAACCACAAGCAGAAATCTTTCAACACTTTTGTGAAGCCTTCAACCTCAACCCACAAGAACTTATCTTTATAGATGATCGTCTAGAAAACATCCAAGCAGCTAAACAACTTGGGTGGGACGCATATCATTACACTTTTGATTTTGATCATTTAAAGAACTATATTGAACAAAAACTAAACAAATAAAGACATCGCTTGTACGATGTCTTTATTTATCTCTAAATATTAGATGATTGATATTCTTCTCTATACCATGCTCTTTAATGTGTTTAAAAATCTCATTCGGCATGACCTCATGCTCCAAAGTGACCCACTTCACCTCACAACTATTCGGAAATAATGTCGTGTCACTACGTAAATAGCGACTAGTTGCTGGCAAGTGTACCAAATAGTAGTATCCTAACTCATGATAATTTAAAGCAAGCGTTTCTTCAAAAAAGAAATTTTCAGTGAGAAACAAAAGTCTCTCAACATCAACTTCTTCATTTAATTCTTCAACAATTTCACGATGAATCGCTTCTAAACTCGATTCGTTAAGCTGAACCCGGCCACCAATAAAATATTCATAATTCGCATGATTATCTCGATAAACAAGATAGCGACCATTGTGTTCAATAATGGCACCCACCCGGATATTCAAACGCTTCTTATTCTCGAAGTTGATGGTTAAATCCATACCCCGACTCCTTTTCAAATTGATTCAAGAACTCTAACATAAACTGATGACGGTCAATGGCCATTTGTTTACCAGTTTGTGTTTTCATCTTGTCTTTTAGTAGTAACAATTTATCCAAAAAATGCCACAAAACTGGTCTTTTTCCACGATACTCACGATAACTCGCCAAAGGTTGATACTCTACATCTTTATTGTACATACGACTCTTGGTACTACCCCCATACATAAATGCCCTAGCAATACCAATAGCTCCAATTGCATCCAATTGATCAGCATCTGAGACAATCTGGCCAACTCTACTTAAAGGGTTGTCATTAAAACCACCTTTAAACCCAAAGTTAGTAATATCTGACAATAAAACGTCAAAATTCTCTCTACTTAAAGCTATATTACACTTGTCTAAAAGACTTTTTAAATCACTTTCGACGTCTCCTTGATAAAATTTATCATCAAACTCGTCATGTAAAAAACTTAAAAGAGTTACTAAAGTCTCATTTTCTCTTTCGACCTCATTAATCTTTATTGCATTTAAATACACCCGATAACGATGTTCGAAATCATGTCCCGAGCTTTCATCTGCATATTTTTCTTTTAAATATCTAATTAACTGATCAACCATGTTTAGTATCTAGCTCCTTCACAATGTCAACCCATGACAACAAAATCAATAGTCCTATCAACACATAACTCACAAAAGGATCTATCTTTTGTAACCGAATGACTGGAATCACCACGTTTATAACAAGTTTTACTAGTTGCGTGTTTAAGACTTGGCCATGAAGAAAAAAACTTAGTTTATAATTGTTAATTAAATAGAGGTAAATCATATACACATTCAAGGTTAGTAACATAAAATAAATCCCCGCTAAAATTGAATCTCCAATTCCCGGTGGATACTTAAAATATTCCCAAACCCAAACAACTTCCATAAAAATAACAATGCTACTGTACCACGATAATATACTACCAAATTCAATTTTTTTATCATCAAACATTGTATAGTAAATAGCTATTGACTCAAGAAAAAAAGCAAGAACAATTGTCAGAACAATATTCTGGTTCATGAGCAATAAACTCAATAACCCTACAATAATTCCTGCAACAAAAATGAACCATGACTTTCTATTCCATTTAACAAACATACTGTACCTCAACTATGTCATTATATCATAGAAAGCGACTTACATTGTACTATCAAAAAACGAGACACAAACACGATATATTATTCAAACTCACTGAAAATAAAAAGCGAAGCAGCAACGCTACTTCACTTTAATCAGTATATCTTCAGATGACACTATCTATTTAGATAATGCTCCGTTAATAATATCGAGAACTTCCTCTTGTGTACCACATTCAAGGGCTCTATTTGCCATGTCTTTCATTTCTTGGTAATTCAATGAGCGAACCATCTTGCGTGCCGCTAGGATACTCGTAGCACTCATAGAGAACTCATCAAGTCCTAAACCAAGAAGCACTGGAACCGCTAATTCTTCGCCAGCCATTTCACCACACATACCACACCATTTACCTTCTGCATGGGCTCCATCAATCGCCATCTTAATTAAACTAAGAATTGAGGGGTTATACGGTTGGTATAGATAGGATACTTGTTGATTCATTCTATCCGCAGCCATTGTATATTGAATTAAATCATTCGTTCCAATTGAGAAGAAATCAGCTTCTTTTGCTAAGTTTCTCGCATTAACAGCAGCAGCTGGTATTTCAATCATAATACCAACTTGAAGTTGATCAGAAACTGCAATACCTTCTTCTGTAAGGTTTTTACGTTCATCTTCTAATAGCGCTTTAGCCGCTCTAAATTCATTAACAGTCGCAACCATTGGGAACATGATTGCTAATTTACCATGAACACTTGCTCTTAGTAACGCTCTTAATTGAGTTCTAAAAATGTCTGGTCGATCTAAACAAAGACGCAATGCTCGATACCCTAAGAATGGATTGAGTTCATGAGGAAATTTTAAATACGATAATTCTTTATCTCCACCAATATCCAAGGTACGAATAACAACAAGTTTATCTCCCATTGCTTCTAAAACCGCTTTATACGCATTGTATTGATCCTCTTCTGAAGGAAGAGACGTTGCATCCATATACAAAAATTCCGTACGATACAGACCAACACCGTCGCCACCATTTTCCAAAACCGCAACTACATCTTTCGCATTCCCAATGTTACCAGCTATTTCAACACGATGACCATCCACAGTAACAGATTCAGCACTGATTAATTGTTTAAGTGATTCACGATATTCAGCATACTCTACTTCTTTTTTTCTATATAAATCGATAGTTTCGTTTTCTGGATTGATCAGTACATCCCCAGTGAGTGCATCCAATATAATGACATCATCATTATTAGTGTTCTCAAGAACTCCTTTAATACCAACCACAGCTGGAATTTCTAAAGAACGAGCCATAATCGCTGAGTGAGAAGTACGACCACCGATTTCGGTCGCGAATCCTTTAACATATTGACGATCCAACTGTGCTGTATCGCTCGGTGTTAAATCATGAGCAACAATAATGACTTCCTCATCAATCAGTGATAAATCAGGAATTTTAACATTCAAGGTATGAGCTAACAAACGGTAAGTAACATCTTTGATATCCGCTGCTCTTTCTCTAAAGTATTCATCCTCCATGGCTTCAAACATACCAACAAACATGCTCTTTACATTTTCAACAGCTGTCGAAACACTAAAACCATTTCTAATTTGCTCCTCAATTTGACCAATAAATTCTGGATCACTGGCAACCATCAGATGAGCATCAAAGATAGCAAGTTCATCATCAGACAACCGTCCAACAGCTTTCGACTTGACCTTTTCAATATCAACTTTAGTTTTTTCTATTGACTCACTAAAGATTTTCAGTTCAGTCTCTAAATCACTAAAATTTGGATTAACAACTAAAACGGGTCTTTCTAGTTTATAAACTTTACTAATTGCAACCCCGCTCGACGCAGCTATACCTTTAAACATTATCTATCCTCCATTATCATGAAATAATTGTATCATTTATTAGACCTTTAAACAACGTAGAAACTTGACCATTGCTGACTTTTTAACCCGATAAAACGTAGACTTTGAGTAATATTCTTCCCACCAATATTTATCAGAAAAAAGGATAAACTCATGCTTAAAAACATTTTGTTCATCCTCATTCATCGTTTGCATTCCAAAATCAAAAATCTTAGTTAGGTTCCCTTCAGAAACTTCCCACACTTCCTGTCGTTTTTGAAGAGAAATTAGATATTTAATAATTGATTCCATTTCTTTATACGTCATATTATCACCACTTATACTATACAATAAGCTTATTAATTCCTAATTCTTGCATCAAAAAATTCGTAAATTATTGGTAAATTTTTAGTCATTCGATAATCTCGCGCATGAACTGTCCATACTATTTGTTGGCCACCCAATAAAGAGAACAACCAAATCATCGGATTCTTCTGGTAAAGTTCAACCTCAACTGCAATAAAATCAGGACGTGTTAAAACATTATACAAGAGACTATTTAAAAATATTCCAGTCCGCAAGTTCTTATATTTTTTAGCAGGCATCAGCAGTTGACCTCTGATAATAGATGAATCAAATTGACGAACCATATAGACAATTCGTGGATCAAACGACTCAACATAATAAACTCCCGCATATTCTTTAAGAAGTTCAAGAACTTTGGTCGTTAGTACTTTATCATTTTCACCAGGTTTAATTTCAACTATTAAAGCAACTTTAGCATCTACTAAATCTAAGACCTCTTTAAAAAGTGGAATTCCATAATGACTAAGCTCTATAGCATCCATTTCAGAAACTTTTAATTCAATGTTAAAGAGCCTCTTTAAATCATCGTCATGAAAAACGATTACTTGATTATCTTTACTCAGTTGAACATCCAACTCAATGCCAACATCATGGCTCATCGCTTTTTGAAAAGCTTCAATACTGTTCTCTCGAATTGACTGATCTTGGTTATACAGTCCACGATGTCCAAATAAACGAGTTTGAAATTTTGCTTTTCGGGTTGGAAAAATCATAACTACAATAATTATGAATATTGCTAAACCATACATTATTTAATAAACTCACCGATGGTTGTATCACCATGTTTCACTTGAGACATTGTCACTAAAGCAAAGGCAACAAAGAAAGCAGCATACGGGAACAAGATACCAAATCCTAATTGATCAATTAAAAAACCTGATAAAATTGGTGTTATTATTTGTGCTGCCATTGAGAATGAGTAATATAAACCAGTATATCGCCCCACATCACTATCTCTACTCATCTGTAAAACCATAGGTAGTGAATTTACATTAATCGATGCCCACGCAAAACCAGCTAACAAGAAGTTACCAATCATTAATGGTGAATAGGATGTGTATAAGGTTGAGCTACCAAAAGCAAACGTTAAGAGGACAATTCCAACAGTTATCATTTTCTTTCGCCCAACCTTTGATGAAATATTACCAATTGGTATAAATGAAACAATCGCTCCAACATTCGCAATTAACAAAACCATCGAAGCTTGAGATTCAGTAAAACCAATGTATGAAGTTGCGTATCGAGAAAAAGTCGAGGTTACAGCATTATAACCCATAAACCATAAAGCTATTGATAACAAAACAAAAGACAGTGAGCGTTTAACAGGTTTTTCAAGTTCTGCACCAACTTCAGCTTTCACTTCTTCTGTTTCAACACCATATTTTAACGATTCCTCATGCATTTCCTTTGCCCATTTATTTTCACGAATGGTACTAACCATTAGTACCAACCCAATACCCATAAATAATGCAACTGCCAAGAATACAGGATAGTAAGAGTTCATTTTTTCAGGGGATAACTGACTAATAAAGAGTAATGCAACTACCCCTCCAATAGCACCCATAAGGTTAATAATCGCATTGCCTTTCGACCGTAAAGGCTTCATTGTTACATCCGGCATTAAAGCAACCGCTGGGGAGCGATAAATAGCAATCGAAAGAAGCATGATTCCTAAAGCAACAAAAAATAAAAGTAAATTCCCTTGAGTCGCGGTATACGGTAACATCAGCATTCCAATGATGGTTAAGATTGTTCCAATAACAATAAACGGCATCCGACGTCCATATTTAGTTATCGTTTTGTCAGAAATAATACCAAATATCGGCAACATAACAAGTGCCAAGATATTATCAAGAGCCATGACAACACCAGTCATCGATTCTGATAACATGAACTCGTTCTTTGTGATTAATGGAATAACAAAATCATAGAGTTGCCAAAAACTTGAAATGCTCATGAACGCAATTCCTACCAATAAAGTACGTTTTGTATTAAGTTTCATAAAAACCTCCAATAGTTAAATTGTAACATAAAAAAAAGCTAGAACAATAGTGTTCTAGCTTACCCAAACAAATGTTATTAAAATGTATAAAACTCCCCACACAGCTAACAACAGCAAAACAACTGCTGGTAACAAGGTTCTTAGAGCACCAAAAATCATTTGACGCTCTTCTTTTTTTGTAATATTTAGCTCTTGGAGTTTTTTACGCATCTCATCGTATTCTTCTTGAGTGTGCTTCTCTTCTCTACGAAATAGTCCCATGAGTTGCTACCTGCGCTTCTACTAAGTGACAAGCCACGTGGTGACCTGGTTTCACTTCTTTTAGTTCAGGTTCAACGCTAAAGCATGTTTCAAAAGCATATTTACAACGTGTATTAAACTTACATCCTTTAGGTGGTCGAACCGCTGACGGAATATCTCCTTCTAAAATCTGTAATTCATAAGCCTTGCCATCCACATCTGTTCTAGGAATTGCTTCCAATAGAGCTTGGGTATAAGGATGAAGTGGTTCTGAGAATATTTGTTCTGAATCCGTTAACTCAACAATGTGACCTAAATACATTACTGCAACACGATCAGAAATATATTTAACAACTGAAAGGTCATGTGTGATAAATAGATATGTAAGATTAAACTCTTCTTTAAGATCTTGTAACAAGTAAATAATTTGAGATTGAATCGACACATCCAGTGCAGAAACAGCTTCATCGGCAACAATAAATTTTGGTCTTAATGCTAATGCTCTAGCAATACCAATCCGTTGACGTTGTCCACCCGAGAATTGGTGTGGATAACGGTGAATAAAGTATGAAGCTAAACCACATTGCTCCATGATGTCTTGAATATATTCATTGTAACCTTCCGATTTACGTGACTTAAACATACCATGAGCTACAACACCTTCACCAATAATTTGCCCAACGGTCATCCGTGGATTGAGTGATGAATATGGATCTTGGAAAATAAACTGCAAGTCTCTTCGTAAACGACGCATTTCTTCGTTTGTTAATTTAGCTAAATCGATTCCTTCAGTTCTATCTTTTTCAAACTCATCGAAACGCTCATTTAATTTATTCTGATCTCTTAGTTCATCAATCTTCTTTTGACCCATGTCAGCTGCTTCTTCAACATTCTTAATTTTTGAATCAATAGCAATGAGTTTTGACTTTAAAGAATCTGATTTCGATGCATTTTTTGGATCAGTCAACGCCGTATTCACTTCATCTCGTTTCAATGATAATTGAGCAATTTCGATAAGATTACTATAGTGATCATTAAACGTTTTGGAAACTAGTACCAAATCAGGAGCAGTGATCAACCCACCAAAAATACGAGTGATATTGTTATATTTGTTATTCATTGCTCGCTTTTTCATCGTCACTTTTTCTTGCGCTTGAGCTCGAACCAATTCAACATCTGAACTTAGTTCAGGATTAGCTTCAAGTTCATGTAGCTCTTCTTCTTCTTTAAAGAATAATGGAACTTGCTTAGGAAGAGACTGAATAACTTCTTTAACATATTTTGGAGCAATTTCTGCAATTGAGTTACCAAAATACAATGTTGAACCATCAGTTTGATCATATAATTGGACAATTGTTCGACCTAGTGTTGATTTCCCACAACCAGATTCACCAACCAATCCTAATGTTTCACCTTTATAAATATCAACAGTAACATTTTCATTAGCGTGAACAAATTCTTGGGTCCGTTGAAACATTGATTTTTTCTTGATTGGAAAATACTTCTTTAAGTTTTGTATCGAAACTAATACTTCTTTTCCTTCATGTACTCTATTTGTCATTGTTTGATCGCTCCTCTTTGTTTGGATAGAAACAACGGATCATCTGATTTTCACCAACATTTTTAAGTTCAGGCATCTCGTTATGACACTTTTCGGTTGCATATTTGCAACGTGGAGCAAAACGACATCCTTTTGGTAAATCAAATGGATGAGGGACCGAACCTGGAATCGCATCTAAGCGAGTTTCTCTGTCAGAAGTCAAACTCGGTATGGATTTCAACAAACCTTCTGTATAAGGGTGTTGATACTTTCCTTTTGCTTGGAAAATATATTCCACAGGTGCTTGTTCAACCACTTGCCCGCAATACATAACGGCTACATCATCTGCCATTTGATTAATAACTCCCAAATCATGGGTAATGAACATAATCGCTGTATTTAAGTCTGTCTTTAGTTCATTCATTAACTTCAGGATTTGTGCTTGAATTGTAACATCTAGTGCAGTCGTCGGCTCATCGGCAATCAATAGTTTAGGACGACAAGCAAGTGCCATTGCTATCATGACCCGTTGTGACATCCCACCCGATAATTCAAATGGATATTGTTTAACAACAACATCTGGATTAGGAATTTTAACCATTCCTAAAAGTTCTGCTGCTTTTACTGCTGCTTCTTTTTTACTCATACCTTGGTGTAACATCAAGACTTCTGATAACTGTCTTTCAACAGTTAACACGGGATTTAGAGATGTCATTGGTTCTTGGAAGATAATTGAAATGTCATTTCCACGAATTTTTTGCAACTCTTTTTCTTTAAACTCAGAAATCTTTTTACCATCAAATATAATTTCACCTTCGTGAATCTTTTGATTTTCCTCAAACAGTTGCAATATACTCATAGCAGTTTGCGATTTACCAGATCCTGATTCACCGACAACTCCTAATGTCTTCCCTTGTTCTACTGACAATGAAACACCATCTACAGCACGAATGAGTCCACGACGAGTCGTAAAATATGTATGTAAATTATTAATTTCTAATAATGCCATAGAATTACCTCCTATCTTTCGTTTGATTTAGGATCTAGTGCATCTCGCAGACCATCACCAATGATGTTCACTGACAATGCAGTCAAGAAAACCATAAATCCTGGGAATACCCAACGCCACCACATCTTTTCAATAACTGATGGAGATTGAGCATCCGAGAGCATATTCCCCCATGATGGATAAGGGAAAGGAACCCCAAATCCTAAGAAGGATAACCCTGCTTCACTCAATAATGATGAAGCGTAGCCTAATGTAATTTGAACAATTACAATATTCATTACGTTCGGCAAAATGTGGCGAACAATAATATTCTTTTCTTTAATACCAAGAGAACGAGCCGCAAGAACAAAATCTTTCTCTCTCTCTTGAAGGATTTGACCACGAACTAAACGCGCAATGCCAGTCCAACCAGTCAACCCCAATATCACCATGATCATAATTAGCTTCTGT
Source organism: Erysipelothrix sp. (assembly GCA_012728555.1). Taxonomy (GTDB): domain Bacteria; phylum Bacillota_I; class Bacilli_A; order Erysipelotrichales; family Erysipelotrichaceae; genus DUUI01. The sequence goes on along the minus strand of JAAYEW010000094.1, from coordinate 4,689 downwards.
TGCGGTTTAGTTCCTGGTGGTAACATCGCACTTAAAGTGATAACTAATGGATAGAATGGGAAGGAGCCGACAATTTCTGCCATACGCATTAGCAAGTTGTCAATACGACCACCTTTAAACCCAGCAATCGTTCCAACAATAACCCCAATAATAACTTCAATGATAACCGCTATAGCACCTACAGTAAGTGACACACGACCACCGTGTAGTAAACGCGACAGTAAATCACGACCAAAGTTATCAGAACCTAATACGAATCCGTCATTACCCCAAGCAGTTAATTGATTGTTTTCATCTACTGTGTAATTTTGATACATATCCGAAAACACATTTTTAACTCCACTAAGTTGAGGCATCCCCGTTTCACCATAGAAATTAGTACCCCATGTTACGACACTACCATCAGCAAGTAACGCAGTCGCGTGTTCTCTAGCTGCTTGAATTTTTAATACTTCAGATGAAAATTCAGGAACATCCATAATCGGATAAGAAGAAGGTCCCCATACATATACATTGCCCTTATCATCTAATGCCATAGCATTGTTATAACTAACATCAATTTGTACAACATTAACTGACCCATCTGTCAATTCTTTAGGTAAGTAATACTTTTGTACAGCACCAACGACTCCATAGACATCAACTGTCCCATCATCTAACAAGACAACGATAACATTGGTACTCATTTTAAAGTCTTGAATTCTTCCTTGAATACTCTTAGGAACTTTATCAAAACCATTATTCATGACAGCTCCCCAAACAACCAGTTGTCCCTTTGTTGTAAGGATTCCTGTTGTTTGGTCGCCAGCCTCAACGGACTTAATATCTGAGTTTTGAATAATCATCGAAGGTTTGCCTTCAAACATCGAATCCGGACAACCCCCTGGAGGGCAAGAGATTTGATCTGAACCACCTTCTTCTAACAAGGAATCTATATTCGCTTGTTGAAATGAATTGTATCCCCAACCATATACTTTTTCATTTTCGGTTAGAATGACAATATGTCTATCTCCAGCTGCAATGTCTACAACTTTTTCAGAGTTAATCACCTTTTGAATATTTTCAGGGATGGTTAAAACATTTTCAATGTCTTTCCCCCAGACATAAACTTTACCTTCTTCGGTCAATGCAGCTGAAAAAGATACACCTGAAGTAATTTCCTTGATGTTTTGACCATTTAATTCAGATGGAAAGTTTATATATCCTTTCCCAGGTTGAATATCTTTAAGAACTGGTTGATTGTAATAGGCATCAAACGACATAACGCTTGAGCCAATAAACACAAGCAAAAAGATTGATACAAAAACAATTAAGCCTGTAACTGCTAGTTTATTTCGAAAAAAGTTCTTAAACGCTACCTGCGTAGGAGTGTCAATTTTTTCGACTGCTAAGTTTTGCTTTTCAGTTTCCTTTTTTTTAAACATTTTTACACTCCTCTATTCTAATCGAATTCTTGGATCCACCAATGCGTATCCTAAATCCATAAACACGTTAGCTGATAATGAAATCAAGGTATAAAACATATTCATCGTTAGTACCAGTGAAAAATCTCGGTTAATAACCCCTTGAATTAAGTATCGACCGATACCATTGTAAGCAAACATTTGCTCAGTAATTGCAGCTCCACCAAACATCCCCGCAATTCCCCATGCTACTACAGTGACAACAGGGATTAATGCATTTTTAAAAGCATGAGTATAGACAACTTTGGTTTCAGAAAGTCCCTTAGAACGGGCTGTACGAATATAATCTTGACTCAGTGCTTCAATCATTGCGTTTCGAACGTATCGCGATGTCGACGCAAAGGACCCAATCGTCAACGTTACAGTTGGTAACACCAAATGTCTTGCCCACTGAATATAGTATTCTAGCATTCCCTTATCTTGGATAATAATGGAGCTTGGCATACCTCCTGAAGGGAACAGCCTTAATTTCTGGGCAAAAATAAAAATCAAAATCATGGCAATAAAGAAAGTTGGTAAAGAATAACCGACCATCGATAAGACTTGCCAAACACGATCATAGAGTTTACCTTGGCGTACTGCTGACTTGATACCAATAATAATTGACACAATAAAAGCAATTACTGTTGAACCGATGTTCAAGATTAAACTGTTCTTGATAGGTTGTGCCACAACTTGTACAACTGGTTTCTTGTACTGACTAGAGTACCCAAAATCCCCTTTCGCTGTTTTAATGACCCAGCGAACATATTGTTCAGGAATTGGTTTGTCATAACCCATTTCAGCCGCAGTCATATCATAAATTCGCTTGTATTCTGCAGGATCTTGTCTTGAGTTAGGATCTATTGGCATCATCGCTAATACTGGATCTCCAGGCATTGCATGGAGCATACCAAACAGAATGACAGAAATGACAAAAATGACCGGTATTAATGCAATTAATCTTTTAATAAGATATTTAATCATATCTAGTACGTGTGACAGTTGTCACACTTTCCTCCCTTCTGATTTATATAGACTTTAATAGTGAAACTAAGTCTAACAATCAATTTGACTATTAAAGTCTACAAAATAAGTAACCATGTAATTATAACGGATACGAACACCTTTTCATAGTGTTTTTATCTTATATAGAATAAGAAAGGGAAAGGGGTTTCCCCCTATTCCCTTGTTAACACTTTAAGTTTAACTCTCGCTTATCCTACGATCTTGAGATCAGCAATATCTTGTGACCAATCCCAATCTGGAGTACTTTGGAGACCTTCAATAGCATTGTTATGAATATCAAAGTATTGGTTAGAGTAAAGTGGAATATTTGGTAAGAAGTCGTTGAACCATAGTTGATGTTCTAGCCATTTTTCGACAAATCCTTCTGAATTAGAAGAATCAAATCTACGCATTTCACTAGTAATCTTATCAGCAACCGGATCATTTACTTGGTTTGTATTGTCTGTAGTTCCTAAGTTATCACTGTGATAAGAATAATATGGATCATACACTGGAGTAAATCCTGTAGCTAATGTATAAGCATGGTAAGTTCTTTGTTCAGGACTCTTCTTTTCTTGGTTGTAATAGTTAGTTAATAATGTATTGAAGTCAATCATACTAACAACATAATGCATACCAGCAAGTCTACCATTCGGTGTTAATTGACTCGCAACAACATCCCCAACAGCTTGAGATCCAGCACCTTGGCTAATGAATAACTCTTTACCTGTAGCATTGTATCTCCAGTAATCGAAATTATCACCTTGAGATGCAGCTAATTCTTTAGCTTTTTCTTTATCCCATGGAGTTTTTCCATCTTTTTCAAATTTATAAGGTGTAGTATCTAATAATTCATTTGCTTTGTCAACGTTTAATACATAAGCTGTACCACGTTCAGTAATCTTCGCTAAGAATTCTTCGCCTTTAGCAACATAAGTCCATTGAGATAGACCATATTCACCTTGACCAACAACTCCATAACCACCAAGAACGTTTTCAACGAATTGGTTTCTGTCCATTAAGAATGCGACTGCTTGACGTACTTCTTTGTACTTAACAGGTTCCATATCAACGTGGAACGCTAATAGGCCGTAGCCATTACGTTTGTAATCTACTAATGTGACTTTGTCAGAATTTGATTTCGCTTTTTCAATTTTAGCGCCTTCAATAACTCCAGCAACTAAATCTGTTTCACCTTGGATAACTAAATCGACATCAAGGTCTTCGTTCACGTTACGAACTTCAACACGTTTGATAGTCGGTTTCTTCCCTTGGAAGTTTCCAACGTAGTTAGGGTTTAATTCAACTAAAACACTTTGGTTTTCGAATTGAACGAATTGATAAGCTCCAGTGGTTACATCTGGTGCATAACGGTAAACGTTCTTAACATCAAGTGCTCCAGAATAGAGAAGTGTAGAAACAACATCTTTGTTGTCCCCTGCTTCAAATGAAGCAAGATCCGCTTTAAGAGCATCAACTTTGTCTAATAAAGCTTGGTGATCTTTAGCGTAAGCAGCATCATCTTCTTCAGATAATGGTTTTTCAGTATTCGCTTTCGCATCATCCCATTCTTTTTTCAAAACATCTGCCGCTAATTGAGCATTAGCAATTTCTTTTTCCATGTTCTTCTTAACATCCGCTTTTTGAGCATCTGTTAATTCAGTACCTTCAGCAAGTTTTAATGAAGAACCATCATCACCAATCGCAAGACCTGGCGCATAACGGAACATTGGACTTGGTCCAGCAGAAACAGCAGCCATTTCATAGAAATATGGTAAGTTTTCTGCAGCAATAGTTAATGAGAATGTATTGTCATCAACTAATTTTACCCCTTCAAATACTTTTGTTTCACCAGCATGATATGCTTTATATCCAACTAATTGGTCATAAGCAGAAGTACTAGCTCCTGTTTTTAACCATTCAGCTGAAGCAGAGAATAATGCATCAAAAACAAAGTCTTTCGCGTTAATTTCTTCGCCAGTATTATACTTAAGACCTGATTTGATCTTGAAAGTATAGGTCTTGCTTCCATCTGCATTTTCAACAGTGACTGGATCTCCATCTAATACAGTTTCATTAAGAATGAATTGTCCACCTTCGTCCGTAGCAACTGTTCCATAATCATGTAATAGATTCTTAATCCATAAGTCATAGCTTGAGTTACCGAAACCATTAATATAGTCTCCGTTTAACTCACCAGAAGTTCCAACCACTAACGTATCTTTAGTTGGTGTTGTTG
>JAAYEW010000093.1 GCA_012728555.1 Erysipelothrix sp. | reverse complement strand
TTTGCAAAAGCACAGATTCCGATAAAAGTCTTTACAACCTTAAACAGGAGAGAAGCTCTTCAAAATGCTGATTTTGTTACAACTCAAATAAGGGTCGGTGGGCTCAAAGCAAGAGCACTCGACGAATCCATTCCTGCTAAGTATGATGTAATCGGCCAAGAAACTAATGGACCCGGAGGCTTGTTCAAAGCACTCAGAACTATCCCTGTAATTTTAGATATCATAAAGGATTGCGAAGAATTATGTCCAAACGCATGGATCATCAACTTTACAAATCCCGCAGGAATAATCACACAAGCCGTTCACCAAACAACCTCTTGGAAAAAATTCATTGGTGTCTGTAACCTTCCCTATGGAATGCATGTCGACATCTCTAATCTTTTAGGTGTCAACCTTTCTAGAATACGAATCGACATGGTCGGACTAAATCATCTAGTATTTGGTATCAACACGTTTTTAGATGGTTATAACATTAACAAACAAATCATCGATAGTTATCGTAACAACAAAGGATTAGGCATGAAAAATATTGCTGATATCCCTTGGTCTTCTACTTACTTAAATTCTCTTGGTTATATACCTTGTTCCTATTTAAGATACTATCACCAGCACGACGACATGTTAGACGTCCAAAAAGAACAATCCAGAACTAACACTACTCGTGCAGAAGTTGTCATGAAATTGGAAGAAGAACTCTTATTAAAGTACAAAGACTCAAACTTAGACACCAAGCCCTCTGAGCTGGAACTTCGTGGTGGAGCTTATTATTCGAATGCAGCATGTAACCTGATGGATTCCATTTATAATGACAAGAAGGATATCCAGGTCGTCAACACAGTGAATCGAGGAGCACTTATTGGCATTGATTTATCCGATGTGGTCGAAGTTAGTTCTATTATTACAAAAGAAGGCCCTATTCCATTGACAATGCCTAAACTAAATGAAGGAGCATTAGGGATTATTCAGCAGATGAAAGCATTTGAAAAACAAACAGTGAAAGCAGCCATCTCAGGTAATTATTCAGATGCATATTTAGCGATGGTTATCAATCCATTAGTGCAATCCGAGAAAAAAGCCAAGAAAATTCTTGATGAGATGCTAGAGGCTCACCAACAGTATTTACCACAATTCAACAAAAAGAGGGAGTAACAACAGTTTACTTCCTCTTTTTAAATATAATTCGATAGTTTTAAAAACTTCGCTCGACGATAATGATGAATATCCTTGGAGCATGCAAAGATTTTTCCATTCTTCAACATTTCGACGTTTTCTGTATTAATCGATGGCATGCCATCTTCAAGCCCCAATAAAATAGCATCTTGCGAATCAAGAATATCTGCGCTGATAATCATATCAACATAACCAATCTCAAGCTTTAGTTTCTCGCGAATATACGAAAATATTGACGTTTGGGCAATCTTCTCAGTAATATTTGGAACGACGTCCGAATTGTAATAAGTATATTCCACAACAAACGGATCACCATCAACAAACCGCAGGCGTTTTATATGATACACCAGTGTTTCAGGATTACACTTAAGTTTTGATACTAATTGTTGTGACGGTTTTTTTAATTCCAACGAAATAAGC
>JAAYEW010000092.1 GCA_012728555.1 Erysipelothrix sp. | reverse complement strand
GTTGTAATTACATCTTAAAGAAAAATACCGCTTTACTACCAATAATCCTTGATGTTTTTCTAAATCCAACTTTCTTCACAAGAGTATACAGTGATTGAATCAAAGCATTCGACGCATAATTCAATAAAATTAGTGGTCCATACAACGCTTCAAAGATATCTTCTCTTTGTTCAGGTTTTAATGCACCGACTAAAATTATGGCTGAAAAATACAGTGTACTAATTCGACATAAAAACATATACTTCTCGTAAATTGTAAAGTTATAGTCACCAACATGATCTACCCAGTACTGCGAAACATAGACTCTATCTTGCACATTCTTTTTTGAAATATCCCTGGTAATCTGGCCTTCACGTTTTTTAAGATAGCGAATAAAAGGATCACTAAAAGTAATTGCAGATTGAGCCTTAAGTAAAGCAATCCAGTTAAATATCATGTCTTCAAAATAGATTCCTTCTACAAAGCTTAAGTTTTCTCGAATATAGAATTGTCTTTGATAACACATTGCCCACGCAAACAGTTCCCAGTCAGGTTGTTTATCTAACATTGAAAATAACAGTTCTCTTCCTGTTGTGTGTTTCATTCTTTTGAAATGACGATGGCTATTATACTTCACAACTGGCACTAAAGCATCTGGAAAATAGTTTTCCCACGTCAATAAACAGAGTTCACAAGGATTAATTTCAAGAAAATCATTTAACTCAAGCAATCGATTTTCGATAATTGTATCATCTGAATCTAAAAATAAGATGTACTCTCCTTGAGCTAAACTAACTCCGGTGTTTCTAGATGCACTTAGGCCTTTGTTTTCTTGTTCATAGAGCTTGAATAAAGGTTTATCCTTAATAAAGTCCTTTATCAAATTGGCTGAATTATCTTTACTACCATCATTTATAATAATCACTTCATAATCAGAAAAAGGTTGTTGATGAATGGAATTCAAGCAACCGATAACAAAACTTTCTACATTGTAAACTGGAACGATAATTGAAAACCTCATGGTAACCTCCTAAAAAAGTGATAATTGATTAGTTTCAGACAAACCATCCAAAGCCTTGAGCTGTTTTAATTCTTGAATCGCTGCTGAATTGACTTGAGCGCGTTTTGACAAATCTTCAATGGATAAAAATTCATTTAATTCACGTTCTTTAACGATATTTTCAGCGATAGAGTTACCTAAACGTTCAACAGCATTAAAGGGAATCATTAAGTTCCTTTGATTTTCTGGATCTGGCCAAAACCGTGTAGCAGGTGACCTATGAATGTTTAAAGGTGTAAAATCATACCCTCTTAAAACCATTTCTAAGGCTACTTCCAAAGTTGTTAATAAGCCAATTTCTTTTGCGCTCGCTTTTATTTCTAAATCATAACTATCTTTACGAGTTTTGATATCATTGATTTTTGCTAAGATAACATCAGCTCCCCCACACATAACTTCGATGTCAAAATGCGTACATCGTAGTGAAAAAAATTGAGCATAAAAGGCAAGAGGTCGGTGCACTTTAAACCATGCAACTCTAAATCCCATCATTGTGTATGCTACTGCGTGTGCTTTTGGAAAGAGATATTTGATTTTTTCAGCAGAATCAATGTACCAATCTTGAACACCAACTTTTTGCATTTCCTCTATCCAATCTGGTTTTAACCCTTTACCCTTACGAACCGATTCCATAATTGTAAAGGCTAGTTTAGGTTTTAAACCTTTGTGCGATAGAAACGTCATAATATCGTCACGACAACTAATTACATCGTCCAAGGTTAATCCATCTAGAATAATTGCTTGAGCATTACTTAGCCACACATCTGTACCGTGAGAAAGTCCAGAAATTCTTACTAAATCAGAAAATTTATTAGGTCTCGTATCATTAAGCATGCTTCGTACAAAACTAGTTCCAAACTCTGGCAAACCCACTGCTCCGTTTTTATCCAGAGCTCTACGTTCATCAATCATCAGTGCAGATGTCGAGGTAAATAACGATAATGTTTTGGGATCATTCATATTAATTGTTGAAACATCGATTCCAGATACTTCTTCCAAAAATTTCATTGCTGTTGGATCTACATGTCCTAAAATATCAAGCTTCAAGACATTGCTTTCAATATCATGGTATTCGTAATGCGTTGTTTTCCAAGAAGCTTCCGGATTATTTGCTGGATATTGAACCGGAGTAAAGTCAAATACATCTTTATAATCAGGAATCACAACAATCCCACCAGGGTGTTGTCCTGTCGACCGCTTTACTCCAGTCGCCCCTTGAGTTAAATATTCTTTGAATGCTTCATGTTTGTCTGTATACAAAGGAACTTGTTCAAAAAAGCCCCTCACTAATCCATAAGCTGTTTTTTCGGCAATAGTCCCAATTGTCCCTCCACGAAAGACTTTGTCTTCTCCAAAGATTTCCTTAGTTAAGTTGTGGGCTTTCTCTTGATAGTCACTGGAAAAGTTCAAATCAATATCAGGGACTTTATCTCCTTCAAACCCTAAGAAAGTTTCGAATGGAATATCTTGTCCATCCCCTTTCATTAACGTTCCACAAGTAGGACAGTTTTTATCTTCAAGGTCGTAGCCCGATGCATATTCATTGTTGACATAAAAGTGAGAATAATGACATTTAGGACACACATAATGTGGAACCAAAGGATTAACTTCTGTGATTTTTGCCATGGTTGCCGCAAACGAAGAACCCACTGATCCCCGGGATCCAACCATGTATCCATCATCTAATGACTGCTTAACAAGTAAATGGGATGTATAGTAAATCACTCCGTAGCCATTTGACAAAATACTATTGAGTTCTTTTGACAAACGTTCCTGTACTATTTGTGGTAAAGGATTGCCGTAAATGGCATACGCATTCTCAAAACAAATTTGCTTTAATTTTTCATCCGAACCCTCAATAACTGGTGTATATAATTCCTTAGGAACTGGTTGGACCTCTTCAATCATTGAACTAATTTTTTGAGGGTTATCTAAAACAATTATTTCTGCAAACTGCTTTGAAAGATACGGGTACCCATCTAACATTTCTTGTGTCGTTCTCAAGTGTTGATCAGGATTTGTTGTGTTGATGCGCTTCACTTCATCCCGTACATAAAGGGGGTGACGAACCCCACTAATCCCCATGGCATTGATGTAGACATCTCTAAATATTTTTTGTTCAGGATATACATAATGGACATCTCCTGTTGCAACAATGAGTTTATTAAGTTTATTTGCTGTTGCAACAATGTCTAATAATATATCGATGAGTTGTTGTTCTGATGCAACGACATTTCTAGTAATGAGTGGAAAGTAATTATTAAGTGGTTGTAGCTCAATGTAATCATAGAACATCATTTCTTTTTCTAGTTCTTCAAGTGATCCTGTTCTTGCTACTTCAAACAGATAAGAGTTAAAACAAGAAGATCCAACCAACAAGTTTGAACGCAAAGACTCTAATTGACTAATTAACAGTCGTGGCTCCGCATTCCCCTCTTCTCCTTCATTCTTTATTGATTTCCCACGATATAATAGTGTTTCAGTATGAGAAATACTTATTAATTTATATAAATCTTTCAATCCTTCTTGATTTTTTGCTAAAACCATTGTGTGATAACTTCTTAATTTGTCATAAGATGGTATTTGCTGTTGAAAATGATAGAGTTGAGTGGTTGTAGTTATTTCTTTCAATCTTAAATCTCTTACCATTTCTAGATACACTTGCATCAATATCATGGCATCATAATCCGCCCTATGCGCTGTCATTCTGTCATAAGCTATTTTATAGTAACGTGCAACGGCACCTAGATTCTTGTTTTTCTTAACATCATCCATCAAGATCATTGCGAGATGATAAGTATCAATCACTGTGTTATTTAATGGTTTCTTATTGAGGCGATTACATAATGCATTGATAAAACCAATATCGAATGCTGCATTGTGAGCAACAAGGATTGATCCTTCAAAGAAATTTAGGATGGTATCGATCTCTTCTTCAATTGATTTCGCATTTTTTAAATCACTTGCGGTAATATTAGTAATGTTAGAAATATGTTTATAAACATCTCCATTAGGTTTAATAAAGAATTGCTTTCTTTCTACCTCACGATGATTGATTACTTTTATTGCACCAAACTCAATAATTTCATCCAGTCTAGAACTAAGACCGGTTGTTTCTAAATCAAAAAAGACATAACTTGCCTCTTCAAGGTTTTGTTCTTTACACTTAGAAATGGCTTGAAGTTTATCATCAACAACATTGAATTCGACACCATATATAATTTTGATCTGTTTGTTCGGATCCTTTTTATTTAGCTCATTTGCAACCTTTTGAGCTGTCGGAAACGAATGAGAAACCATATGGTCTGTAATAGCAATAGCATCGAAACCATAATTATATGCAGCTGTAATAAGTTCTCTTGTATCCGCGACACTATCCATTTCAGAACTTTTTGTGTGTGCATGCAATTCGATTCGCTTTTGTTGATCAGTGACCTGAAGATTAGTTGCGGGTTCTGTTACATCAATTTTATCAACTTTTACGAAATAGTTGTGACGATAAGTATTTAAAATGTGGTTTCCATAAATGGTAACATTATCATTCACCCGGACATCCAGCTCATCCAATGAATTAACATAATAAACGCAGTCAATTGCATCCGTTTGATCAACAACATAAATGGTTAACTCATATGTGTTTAGTCGAGTTTTTCGATCTACTATCTTGAATACTTTTCCTGAAAACTTAATTCCTAAAGCTTCATCTTTTAGCAAATCTATAGTGACGTTCACATAGTTTTCAAGCTTAACTTTCTTCTTAAAACGATTGGATGTAGAACTGGCCTTTGTCTTAACAATAGAAGGTTCAATTACTTTTAAAGGTTCAATGATTTCTATTGGTTTATCACTCAATAGCTCACAACTCAGTGAGACAGAGATTCCACATTTGTTTAAGTCAGTAGAAATCAGGTCCAAGACATTGTCGATATCTTCTTTTTCTTTTGTGTCATTTAATGCGAAGACAACGGAATCATTATCAATTTTAAAATTTAAATTACTAATCTTATTTTGTAATCTTCTCTTTTTTGTGATGTGCCCTAAATATTGTTTGAAAGTAACATGATCTACGGTTTTATTCATAACATCAATATTCAGAACCACCGACATTTGACACCAATCTTCAAAAGATTTAACTAACTTCCTGTATTCTTTATATGGAAGTGTTCTGTGTGCTTTTAAAAAGATATGAAGTTCATTCTTACCCTTCATATAAATGGGTGGTGTACAAGGTTCATTAATTAAAAGTTCCATTATTAAACTGGAACAATTAATTTTGCTTAATATATCATAAATCTTCATATTGCCTACTTTGCTAATTTTTCTAAAGCATCTTTCGCTGCTTGTTGTTGAGATTTTTTCTTCGAGGAACCTATTCCTTTACCAAGTACCAAATCATCTAGTTTAACTACAGAAACAAATGTTGGATTATTGGCTGGCCCACTGGTCGAAATAATTTCATAAAAAACAGTTTTACGTTTATCAGATTGTACATATTCTTGTAATTTCGTTTTATAATCCATTAAATCATCTTGATTAATTTGAATAAATGTTTTACGGATTGTTAAATCCATAATCTTGTTTACATTATCCATTCCACCATCTAAATAAAGTGCTCCAATAAATGCCTCAAATAAATCAGCTAGTATTGAATCACGATTTTTCCCATTGCTCTTCAGTTCTCCTTGTCCAAGTTTCAAAAACTGGCCGAGTTCCAATTGACGAGAAAAATCAGCAAGAGCACTTTCATTGACTAATTGAGATCGCAATAAAGTCATATTTCCTTCGCTAATTTCAGGTTTTTGATTATACAAGAAGGTAGCACTCCAAAATTGAAGGACAGCATCTCCAACAAATTCTAATCTTTCGTTATCGGTTGAGATACAATCTTTATTTTCATTAGCATACGACGAATGATAGAATGCATTTTTAATTAGCATAAAGTCATTAATTTGTAATGAATATTTTTGTAACCATTTCTCAAATTCCATAAGCACTCCTTTCAGATCATTGCATCGACAATGCTATCTTTTATTTTTACTATTTTTTTAACAAACGCTTTTTCTTGACTATCACTAGAGTTGATAATTTCCCAAGCATCTTTGGCACTTTCAACTAACATTTTTTCATCCCTAATTGGATTGAAAATTGTAAACATAGGCATCCCACTTTGACGAATCCCTAATAAATCCCCAGAGCCCCTCAATTTGAGGTCAATCATTGATAAAGCAAACCCTGAACTTTCTTTTTCAAACATTTCTAAACGTTGTAATGAATTTTGATCATTGGTATCACACAACACATAACAAACTGCTTGCTTTTCATTTCTTCCTATTCTACCACGAAGTTGATGAAGTTGGGATAGTCCAAATCGTTCACCATTATAAATTACCATTGTATTTGCATTTTCAATATGTATCCCAACTTCTATTACTGTTGTACTCACTAACATATCGATTTTGTGCGCTTTAAAATCATTGAGTACACTAGCAATCTCCTCGCGATTCATTTGACCATGAATCATTTCGACAATTATTTTAGATCCAAATTCCTTTTTTAGATTCTTAGTAATTGTTTTAACATTCTTCACCTGAAGTTTATTATCTTCTTCAATACTTGGACAAATCACATAGACTTGGTCTTTTAATGAAATTCTTTCAATTAATTCATCAAGTATACTAGTAATAGTATTTTCCCGGATTAATTTAGTAATTACTCTTTGTCTGTTTATTGGCATCGTTTCTATTGTAGAAATGTCAATGTGTGAATACAAACTGCTAGCCAAAGTTCTAGGAATTGGTGTAGCAGATAACATCAGTACATCAACACTTTCTCCCTTTTGCAACAGTGCTTGTCGCTGAGTGACACCAAAACGATGTTGTTCATCCATAATGACTAGCTTCAAATTATTAAACGTAACGGGTTCACTGAATAAAGAATGTGTCCCAATTAAGCAAGTGATTTCATTATTTCTTAACTTATCTAATATGTCTCTCTTTTCATTACTTGACATCGAGCCTGTTAATAATCCAACCTTGATGTATTGCCCTATTTGTTTTGTTAATGTTTCATAATGTTGATAGGCAAGAACTTCAGTAGGACACAAGAAAGCAATTTGTCTGTTACTTTGAAAACCCATCGCTAAAATTGCAGCTGTTGCAACTACAGTTTTACCAGAACCAACATCACCCATAACGAGTCTTCTCATGACTTGTGGTCTTTGTAAATCAATCATTATGGATTGAATGGTTTGCTGTTGGTCATCTGTCATCTCGAATGGTAAATCACTGATGAATTGTCTGACTATTTCTTTATCAATCGTTTGATTCTTTTTTATGATTAATTGATTTTCTTTCTTACTTAATCCTATGGCAACTTGGTATTGAAGAGCTTCAGCATACTTTAGTGTTCGTTCTGCATGCTTTAAATGAAGTGCACTGTGAGGAAAATGAATTTCTTTGATTGCTTCACGATATGTCAATAATTTGTATTTCTTGATGTATTTCTCTGGAATAATCTCTTCTATTTGATGATAGTTTTCTTTGAGTACTTTTTTGATGATAGATCTAATTTGATATTGAGTCACACCTTCTTTTTGTGAATAGACAGGAAAAATACCTTCTAACTCGTTTAATGATTTTCGATTCATTTGGCTAACAACAATTTGAAACTTGTCCGATAGTGTTCCATAGATTGAAACTTCTTGGTTTTCTAAACTCTTGTCAACAAAACGATTATTGAAGATGATACAGTCATACTCGTTGTAATCTGTCATGACTCTGAATCGCGTTATACTACGATTACCAAAGCGCTGAGTTTTTATTGCTGAAATGATTGTTGCTCGAAATAGCACTTTCATCGATATTTGCCACTGTGATTCATCAATAATTTCTCTAAATTCATAACGCAAAGGATAAATAGACAAAACTGCTTTATCATCTGAATCTTCACCGATATAACTATTTAAAATGCTTCGTTGTTTCTTTGTTAACATTTTTTTCACTCACTTTTATCTGAAACATAGTATACACCAATCGTGAAGTGCTATCAAACAAGCAGAAAAAAAAGGTGCAAGATTTTGCACCTTATTCTACCCCAACTAAATATGAGTAAACCGGTTGTTCCCCCATAATAAGCTCTACTTCTACATCATACTCATCTTCAAAGAAATCTGATAGTTCTTCAGCATCTTCATCGTCAATATCTAAACCACACACCAGAGTTATTAGTTCATGTGATTCATCAACCATTTCTTTGACTAATGCTTTCAATGCCACAGTTTTATCAGTAACAGCAGTAACAATATTTTTACCAAGAATAGCCATGTAGTCACCAGCTTTGATACTTACTCCATTAAAGGTCGTATCTTTAATCGCATAAGTAACTGCACCAGAAAGAGTATGTTCCACTGCTTTTTTCATATAGTTTAAGTTTTCTTCCAAAGACAATTCAGGATTGAAATTAATACATGCAGCAATTCCTTCTGGAATTGATTTTGATTCTAAAACTTCAATATTCTTGTCTTCTATAATTGCTTTTGCTTGATTTGCAGCAAGAATTATATTTGAGTTGTTTGGAAGAATGATAATATTTTTTGCGTTTAAATTGTTGATAACCTCTACAAAATCTTCGGTAGAAGGATTCATTGTTTGTCCGCCAGATACAACATGATCAACTCGAAGTTCTTTGAAATATGAAGCTAATCCATCTCCAGCACAAACGCTAATTAAAGCGTATTCTTTTAATGGTTTTTCTACTTTTAAAGTTAATGTCTCTAAATCTTCAATCGAATGAGATAGTGCATCATGTTGTTCGGCCATATTTTCTATTTTTAGTTTCGCGAATTCTCCATACCGTTGCCCAAGATTTAATGCATCTCCTGGAGTCAGTGTATGAACATGAACCTTAACTATGTCTTCATCACGAACAACTACTAAAGAGTCTCCTAAAGCTTCTAATTCAACTCTAAATGAATTTTCATTAAAGTATTCGAGTGATTTCTCGTTTAAACGAACAATAAACTCTGTACAATAACCAAACTCCTCGTGTTCGAATTGAGCTTGTACATTCCTTTGTTGCAGATGTGATTGATCAATTAATCGAATTGGTCTTCCTTCTAAAAAAGCTTGAAACCCTTTTAGAATTGTAACTAAGCCAGCTCCACCAGAATCGACAACACCTACTTCTTTTAATACAGGCAGCATCTCAGGAGTTTTCTCTAACGCAATTTCCGCTTGATCAATTAAGTAATTTAGTGTGTCTTCAATACTAAGATCACTTGCTTGTTGTACATACTTCAGAGTTGCTTCTGAAGATAAACGTAAAACTGTCAAAATTGTTCCTTCTACTGGACGCATAACTGCTTTGTAAGCAACTTTTTTTCCACTATCGAAGGCAGTAGCAAATTGCATCGCATCAATCTCTTCAAAGTCAGCAACCGCTTGAGAGAAACCTCTAAAGATTTGAGATAAAATGACACCAGAGTTTCCTCTTGCGCCCATTAATAAACCTTTAGAAAACAATTTTGATAGTTGTCCGACATGTTTTGAAGGACGATTCTTAATATCTTTAAAACCAGTTGTAAACGTTAAGTTCATATTCGTTCCCGTATCTCCATCTGGTACAGGAAACACATTTAAAGCGTCAATTTCACGATGATTGTTACTCAGGTTGTTGACACCACTTTCGATCATATCAACAAAATTAGTTGCGTTTAATGTTTTCATCTACTCATTCACCTTTAATCCTTGGACATAAATATTAACTTTTGTAAAACTTTGTTCAAGCGATTTTTCTAGCATGTATTTAACTTTTTGTTGAATAGAAGCGACCACTTCCGAAATACGGATTCCATACATTAAAACAATATAAAGATCAATTTCAAAACCGTTCTCATCTTTACGAACGACAACACCCTTGGTGAAATTCTCTTTTTTTAACAGCTCAGCAAATCCATCTTTTAGTACTTTTTGGGAAGCCATTCCAACAACTCCATAACATTCTGTTACAACTCCACCAGCAAGCATTGCGATTGCTTCTTGAGAAATATGAATATTTCCAAGTTGAGTCATTCTTTCTATAGACATGGTTATTTCCTCCTAATATTCTTTTCCATTATAACATAGCCTTAATGATTTTATCCTAAATTAGTTTGATTTACAAACATTATCTATGGATTTGTAGGTGGTTGTTCAATTTCTATTTCAACTGGTTCTTCAGTTGATTGACATGGTTTCGCATATGCAGACTTCCAAAACACATCATAGACAATACAATTTTGTTTTGGTTGCAATCGATTAAGGATTTCTTTATAGGTAGTAGCACTTAGTTTTTCTAGAGAATAAACGGATGAATGGATCTCAATTCCTTCACTCATCAGTACTCTTAAGTAGTTATCATCATATGATTTGGGGTTGTGAACTATTTCTGAGATATTCGATAATAAAACATCATCACTCCGTGATAATCCTTCAATCAGTGAAATAAGATTATCGGCACGAAATCCTGTCAAACGTATTAATTGATTCAAATTGTTTAATTCATCACTTAAAAGAGTTCTTTGGCTACCATCCGCAGCAACCAAATTTATGACATCTAGAGTATTGTCAATGACATACCCTAAAACTTTCTTTTCAGTAACAAAAATATTCATTGATTGGTCTAACCAGTTCTTTTCAATTTTAACCGACTCAACAAGCGATGCTTCATCAATGTTTTTTGCAAGTTGTGATCCTAAAAAACTATAGAAATGAGTCGGTACTTGAATCTCTAAATCATCAATTACTTCTTGTTCAGTGACATAATAATTACCAGATACATACACCTTTTTGATTTTTGAAAAATCCGATTG
Organism: Erysipelothrix sp.; assembly: GCA_012728555.1. Classification (GTDB taxonomy): domain Bacteria; phylum Bacillota_I; class Bacilli_A; order Erysipelotrichales; family Erysipelotrichaceae; genus DUUI01. The sequence continues at coordinate 89 of JAAYEW010000092.1, read as the reverse complement.
ATGGTAAGCAAAAAGTAGAACAGCCAAAACAACACCAACAATGACTTTGAATACTGACATAAATATTCTCTTTCGGCGTTGTGCTTTCT
>JAAYEW010000091.1 GCA_012728555.1 Erysipelothrix sp. | reverse complement strand
TCCATCACTATTAACATCAGCAGCAACTCGATAAGCACCCTCAAGTGTTATATAGCCTTGCATATCACGAATAACCCTAACATAATCTAGTGTTGCGATGGTTCCATTTCCATCAACATCACCTTTAATTGCAATAGTCACTGTCTTGGACTCAGCTCCACTCTTTACAGTAAGCTTATCTCCAGTGAGAACTGGACCAGTTTTTATTTTGTCATCTTTACCAACAACAGAAACTATTACATTAGCATCTTTACTCTTAATTGCTTTAGTTAATGCTTCAACTGAAGTATTCATCTTTATTCCAGTTAATATGTTTGAATCAACAACTGAACCCACCGACTTGATTAATTCATCAATCGTTAAACTCGACGTATCTACAATCTTTAAATACTGAGCAAATGTATAGGCTGTTTTCCCATTGTAAGTGAATTTTAACCAACCATCTTTAACAACCCCAGTTACTAGAGATTGATACTCTAAAGTACCTAGAACTGTCGCAGAAGTATTCGGTTCACTTCGAACTCTAAGTCCCGTAGCATTCACCATGTAGGTTTGATTGGTTTCTTCTACAACTGGTGGTTCAGGTTGGAGCTCTTCTACTAATTTGGCGAATTCAGCACTAATGTAACCGTACTGCTCATTGTGAATTATCTTTATCCAACCATCTTGTAAAACACCTTCAACTTGTTCTTGAAAAGCTAATAGCCCTAATTGAGCAGATGAAGTTGATGGAGCTGAACGAACTCTCAAACCTGCTGTAGCAAGTACTTCGTACAATTTTGCATTTTCAAGTGGTTTGACTTCATCAACTGGTTGATCAGGCCCAATAACTGGTGGTGTTTGTGGATTATATTTACCATTATTAACAATAGTTATCAATTCTTTGGCAATAAACCCAGGATTAGAATTCAAATCCATAGTGTAATTTCCCTTGTTATGACTAGTCAACACGGTGCCATTGACAATTGGATACCAAGCAATCGTTTCATAAAAATTATTTTTTTCATTAGTAACAGTCACCGTTTGGTTAATCAATTGCTTATCAGAACCTCGTGTATTGTAGTAGGTAACACTTGATGTACTGGCTTGTGCACGCACATTGATATTTGATCGATCATTAAGAACACCCAGCTTGTAATAATTCAAATCTTGAAAACCATTAAATTTATCCGTTTTATATGCAACAGTAGCAATCCCTAATCACCAGTTTGGATCCGATGCATATTTGGTATTAAAACCACTCCCCTTATTTCCAAGTCCAGGACCAGTAAAACGCCAATCAGTAACATTGGAATAACCAAACAGGTTAACCCCCATTTGTTGCAAAATAGAAGCTTCAACCGTTGGATAAATTGAGGCATTATCACCAGGTGCAGAATCAACTGCGTTCCAGCCAAATAAATTATTCTTGGTTCTCGCAATCGTCGACGTCCCAAAAGCAGACTCAATACCAGCCATCGCATACACCAACAAAGCATTCATTCCATACTTGGTTTGTCCATCAATAAATGCTTGTGATTTTCCATAATAGATTGAAGTAGTTCTACCCAATGCTTTTAAATAGTTATCGAGTTGTGCTCCCGTTAAATTAGATTTGGAGCGCAACGGTAAATATTGATAATAGTTATAAAATTTTGATCCATTATTCACAACATTCTTAAAATAAGGATCTGTATAAAAAGTAATTCCATCTAACGAATAATAAGGAATTCCTGGCTTTAACCAATCCGGAGCAACAGCATATTGTCCAATCCAATTACCATTGGTACCAACTGCTTGATAAAAAAAGTAGAGTTCATTGTACCCTTTCCCCGAATCTAAAACCTTATAAGAATTAAAATCTGTTTTAACATACGATTGAGTGGTAGAACCACGTTTCAAAACAAACGGTAATTTATTTTCCACATAAATCATCGG
>JAAYEW010000090.1 GCA_012728555.1 Erysipelothrix sp. | reverse complement strand
TTCGTATCGAAGATGAGCTTGGTGAATTAGCTGTCTATCGTGGAATGGATACTTTTTATAACAAAAAGTAGTTTCAATTAACAAAACAAGAAAAGATACCTTCACTAACCTGAGGGTATCTTCTTTTTATAAAGGAGTCAAAGATGATAAGGTTTGGAATACTTGGATTAGGAAATATATCTAGGCGGGTAGCTATTGGTATCAAAAATGCTAAAGGTTGTTTGTTGGTTGGTGGAGCATCAAGCCAAATCGAGAAATCAGAACGTTTTAAAGATGAATTTCATCTTGAGAAAGCGTATGGCTCATATGATGAGTTGTTTTTGGATCCTAGTATCGATGCGATTTATGTGTGTACTCCTAATTCAACACATTATGATTTCATTAAAAAAGGATTAACTCATATGAAGCATATCCTTTGTGAGAAACCAATGGTACTTTCGACACAACAGCTTGATGAGTTGTTTGATTTGGCTAAAGATAACAATGTTTTTTTAATGGAAGCTCACAAAACGGTTTTTACACCTTTGAATCAATATCTACTTGAGATCATTCAACAAGGAACAATTGGTTTACTTAAAGCTATCACAGCAGAATACAGTCACAATGTGTTTGAAGAACATCCAGATTTAAACCATTGGGTATTTAATTCTGAAACAGGTGGCTGCAGTGCAGATGTGGGGGTTTATCCGATTGTTTTTGCGAATGCCATCGCAAACTCTCCAATTCTTAAACATTGTTCAGAAAAACTTTATATCAAAGATGTCCTCTGTGATGTTGGTATTCGTTCTCAGATTGAGTATGAGAATGGTGTGGTAGCTACAATTCAAAGTGACTGGTTGCATACACCAAAGAGTAAAGGTTCAGCACTAATTGTTGGTGATAGGGGTTCTATTCAAGTGGATGCCTTTTGGAAGAACACCTCAGCTACAATTACTACTAAGGAAGGTAGCTATACGGTTGTGAAAGAGCATGTGAGTGAGTTTAGTGGTCAGGTAGAACATGCTTGTGAGTGTATTGAAAAAGGACTTCATGAAAGTCCTGTCTTTGGTAGAAATGAGAGTAAAGAAATTCTAAGGGTACTTAATAAGTAAAACACAAAATAAATTAAAAATGCACCCCTAATTCTTATGTACAGGATTAGGGGTGTATTTCATTTGGAAATATTTTAACGTAAACTAGCTAATGCTGTTGTCCAATTAACAACTTGATCTAACATAACTTTTAAACTATCTGCATGCATTGGATTTGGTTTAAAGACTGAGAAGTTTTCAAAATCAGTAAATAAACTCATGGTGACTTGTTGACGAACATCAGCTACTTGTAATTCACCTAAAATGTTACGAACTTGTTCAGCTGCACGTGCTCCATTGGATGAGCCGTAACTAACTAAACCAGCTGCTTTGTTATTGAATTCAGCATAGTATAAGTCAAAATAATTCTTGAGAGCTGCGGTTAAACCGTGGTTGTATTCTGGTGTAATGAAGACAAAGCCATCTGCAGCTTGTGTTCTTTCATGGAGTTCTCTTAATCGAGCGAATTCTTCTTCAGTTCCATCATATTCTGAGAAACGCTTGTACATTAATGGCATGTTGAATTCTTTCAAATCTAAGATAGAGTATTCAGCATTTCCATGTTGATCAGCGACTTCTTTTATCCAGTTTGCTACTTGTTGTGCGTTGCGTCCTTCACGGATGGATCCAACGACGATTGCTATTTTTTTCATATTCAATGTCTCCTTTAGTTGATATACAAAGTATACCAAAGTTAAAAAGGATTAAAAGCAATATGCTCACAAAAAAAAGGCAATTCATTTTGCCTTCTTATTTTTTCTTTAAGGTTGTCATTAACCAACTAACTAACATTCCTACTAAGAAAGAAATTACAATAATAACAACTAGAGGTGCCTCGATCTCTGCTATTAATAAATTCACTCTAATTTGAGCAAAATTAGTTGCCGCAAAAATTACAAAGAGGACTAAAGAGATTGATAGCAGAATTTGCTTCCATGAAATCTTAAATGGTTTCTTCTCTGGTTGTGGACTATAATGACTAGTTGGTCGATTGGTAGGTAATTGATCGCTCATACTCTAACTCCTTTGAATGGCTTTATTATATCATATGAAGAGCTTAACAGAAGATTCTTTAGCGATTTTTTCTGTTGGGTAAAGAACGATGCTATTAGTTGAAAGACTTTTCTGAACATCAATCACTCGTTGATTTCTTGAGCCTTTGTACAATAAGGTTAAGGAGCGTTGTTCTAAAACAAATCGTCCATCAACCAATACATCAAGTGATTTTAAGAAATTGACTTGATGTTCATTGCCATTTAATAACTCTTCAAAACTAAAACCACTGTAAGCCCACAGATTGAAACCCTTGTTTCTTAATGTAGAAGCAATTTTGTAACAAGCACTCGCTTGAGAGAACGGTTCACCCCCAGAGAAAGTAACTGCTTTATTGCTTGTGGAAAGTATCGATGCAATGATTTCATCAATGTTTCTGACATCTTTGTTTTCAAAAGACCACGTTTCAGGGTTGTGACAACCCACACAAGCGTGGGGGCAACCTTGTGTAAAAAGGGTTGTTCTTAAGTGTGGACCATCAACAATTGAATCGTAAGTAATTCCTGCTAAGTTAATGGTTTCCATAAACTGAGTGTTTGACACGATCGTTTTCTTCATGTTGTTTGGCATTGTTAAACCGATCAACTGTCCCAACTAAGTAACCCGTTATTCTACGAATTCTCTCAATACCAATGGCACCATGAACACTAGCGTCTCGTCCACAACTTGGACAAACATCATCAATAATGCCGGTATAACCACAGACTGGATCTCTGTCGACAGGATGATTAATCGCTCCATAACCAATGTTAGCATTTTTCATCATCCGAATGACGTCAATAAAAGCATCAATATTCTTGGTTGTGTCACCATCAAGTTCAACATAAGTAATATGTCCTGCGTTGGTGAGTGCGTGATATGGGGCCTCTAATTCAATTTTATCTTTCGCATTAATTGGGAAATATACTGGGACATGGAAAGAATTGGTGTAGTAATCCCGATTTGTAATTCCTTCAATATTACCGAAAATGGATTTATCAATTTGAACAAACCGTCCTGATAATCCTTCGGCAGGAGTGGCGATGAGTGAAAAGTTATAGCGTAACTCTTGTTGATACTCATCACAGCGTTTTCTCATGTGGGAAATAATTTCTAAACCTTTTTGTTGAGCTTCTTTGTTTTCGCCGTGGTGAACTCCCATCATTGCTTTTAATGTTTCAGCTAATCCAATGAATCCTATCGTCAAGGTTCCTGTACGAAGAACATCTCTAACTTCATCGGTCGGTTTTAATTTATCAGAATTCTTCCAAACACCTTGTCCCATTAAAAATGGGAAATTGTATACTTTTTTAGATCCTTGAATCTCAAACCGTTCTAACAATTGATCGCGTACCATTTCAAGCAGACTATCTAGCTCTTGATAGAATCCATCCCAATCCGCTTCCCCTTTGAGTAGTAATCCGTGTTTGATTCCTAAGCGAGGAAGGTTAATTGATGTAAAGGAAATATTACCTCGTCCAATGACTTCTTGATGTTTTGGATCAGTGATATCAGCGATAACACGTGTTCGGCATCCCATATAGGTAATTTCGGATCCGATGTTTCCTGGCTTGTAGTATTGAAGGTTGAATGGAGCATCAATAAATGAGAAATTAGGGAACAACCGTTTGGCGGAAACTTCACAGCTCAATCTAAATAAATCATAGTTTGGATCTTCTTCATTGTAGTTGATGCCTTCTTTGACTTTAAAAATTGAAATCGGGAAGATGGGTGTTTCCCCTTTTCCAAGTCCAGCTTCAGAAGCTAATAAATAATTTTTAGTGACCATTCGTCCTTCGTCGGAGATATCGGTTCCAAAATTAATGGAACTGAAAGGAACTTGTGCTCCTGCCCGAGAATGCATTGTATTTAAGTTGTGGATAAAGGCTTCCATTGCTTGGAAAGTAATACGGTCTGTTTTAGCAGTTGCTCGTGTAACTGCTTTTTCTAGAACTATTTGTTGTTCAAGAGTGAAAAAGTGGCGAAAATCGTCAACATTGACAGCAATGGATTTGAGTTTTTCAACTTGATTCACAAACGCTTCTAACTCGAAATCCAGTTCTTCTAAATCAATGTAATCAGCAATAATTTGTTTGAACTGTCTTTTGAAAGTATTTAAAACTCCTGGTGCCATGTAGTAATCAAATGCTGGAATCGATTGTCCACCATGTTGATCGTTTTGATTCGATTGTATAGCGATGGCAGCTAATGCCGCATAACTAATAATGTCTTTTGGTTTTCTTAAGTGACCATGTCCTGTAGAAAAACCGTTCTCAAAGAGTTTAAGAAGATCGATTTGACAACAAGTCGTTGTTCCCATTGGCAAGAAGTCCATGTCATGGATATGAATTCTTCCAGAGTCGTGTGCTTCTGAATACACCGGAGAGACCAGATAAGACTTGGCGAACTCTTTGGAGATAGTACTTCCGTATTGAAGCATCATTCCCATGGCACCATCACCATTGATATTGGCATTTTCACGCTTCGCGTCTTCTTCGTGCGAATCTTTCATCGACAGTTGTTCGATTGCTTTTAAGAACTTATGTTGTTTTGAAATGAAAATATGTCTTGATTCATTGCGTCTGTTTCGATAGCTTGAAAAAGACTCATAAACATCACTAAACCCATTCTTAATGAGTTGTTTTTCAATGATATCTTGGATATCTTCGATTTTTATGTTTGGATTATAGGAAGCAATTTCTTCGATTTGTTCAATTACTTTCGTAAAAACAAGATGAGAATCTTGGGCAGTTTCATTGGGATCTTTAACACTATCGAACCCTTTCTTAATTGCTACTGCGATTTTTTCAGGTTGAAACGTGTCTTTCTTATTATTGCGTTTGATGATTGTGATTTCTTTTTGATTGAGTACACTCATGATAAATCCCCTCTCGTGTACTTCTTAGTTTAGAAGAAAACAGAAGACAATTCAATTGAAAATAAAAATATTTCGATAAAAACATTAATTGTTTAACGAAATATGATAAGATATATGCATTAGGAGGTTTCTATGATTATTATTCGTTTAGATCGCGTGATGGCTGATCGTAAAATTAGTTTAAGAAAGTTAGCCATGGAAATGGATATTTCAGAAGTGAACTTGTCTAGGATTAAGAATGGTAAAATCAAGTCGATTCGCTTGGATACACTGAATAAAATGTGTAAAATTCTTGATTGTGCACCAAAAGACTTATTGGATTTTCGTTGGGATGATGATGATTTATAATTTCTGACCTATTCGAATCATTCAATTTTTGTTACAATAGAAAAGAAGTGGGGGTGTTATTTATGGGGAATGTGGTAGCAATATGTAACGGGCAGGCGGTTGAGTTAAGAAGTGTTCATGATTCTGTTTTTTCACAACGACTAGCAGGGGATGGTTATGCGATTCGCCCCAATAACAATCAGTTTGTCAGCCCAATTGATGGAAAGATTCGTTTATTGTTTAGAGGGCTTCATGCTCTTGTGATTGAGGGCAGTGATGGTGTTGATTTTTTAATACACATTGGGGTAAACACAGTTCAGCTGAATGGTGTTGGGTTCAAAGCCCATGTCAGTGAATTACAGGAAGTCAAAAAGGGAGACTTACTAATTTCGGGGGAAGAAGACTATTTGAATAATCCACAAATTGATTTAACATCGTTGGTGTTGGTGATGCGACCAAAGTTAATAAAGAACATGAATATTAAGACAAAGGGATATTGTGAAGCCGGCAAAACAGAGATGATTACGTATGAGTTAAGAGATGACGAATAAAAATAGTAGAGGAACAGCTCCTCTACTATTTTTATTGAGTAGATGTACTAAAAAACACGACATCATATCGACCATTATTTAAATTCAGAAGTCCTTGATCGACAAAAAACGATTCCTTGTTTTTTGACAGTTCAACTGAAAATATGACTTGGTCGCTTCCGTGGGTACTGATGTCATCAAACATAATTTCTATAAACGGAGCATCCGACTGCTTTTGGTCAAATAGTATATCAGTCTTAGGAAAACGTCTGGATAACATCACGACTATTAGATTACGATACTCATCACTGATTCCATCGATTGTTAGAATCAGTGTTGTGGAGTTTTCAAAATACTGTGTTTGAGCAGTTTTCAATTGGTCGATGATTTTGACAATGGACGTGAGCAGGTGTTCTTTGGTTCCTGTTTTTTCAAAGGTTGCACTATCACTCACTTGCATTGGAAAGGAATCCATTAGAGCACCATCATAAATCATCTGGATGGTTGATCCCACTTCAATTCCTTTTAAGTCATGCATAATTGGCCCCACCTCATTAATGTAGACAAGATTTTCATCGATAACAGAGCCTGTCTGGGACTTTGTAGATGTACAGGCTGTTAGTACGATTAATAGGATAAAGAACAAGGATAATTTTTTCATTAAGAATCCTCCATTTCATCTTTATTATAGCATGTAAAGAAAAGGTCAATGAAAATCAGAAGCTTCTATTTTGTTATAATAAAGTAAGTAAATGCAATAAATTGAAGATTGTTTTCGTTAAGTAGGTGAAGGAGATGGGTATGTTGATATTTGGTATGGTGATGGATGATGGTCCAATTCATCTGAATGATGTTAAAAATCATGCGTTTGATTTGGATGAATCCTTGATTCAAAGAATTGCGCACAGGGATATGGCTGCTTTTGATGAGCTATACTATAAGACAGAAAAAATCCTTTACAGCTATATTTTATCGTTTGTTAAACAACACGAGGATACCTTGGATTTGTTACAAGAAACTTACGTAAAGCTAATGAATAGTAGCCACTTGTATCAACCTATGGGAAAACCGATGGCATGGCTATTTACTATTTCTAAAAATCTGGCAATTAGTCATTTGCGGTCAAAGAAAAATTATGTGGATGTCGATGTGATCGATTTAGAAAATGATATTTCATATAGCTACGTTGATAATAATACTGATAATGAAGTGTTGCGGATTGCGTTGAATATATTATCGGAAGAAGAGAGAACCATTGTGTTACTTTCTGCGATATCAGGGTTGAAGCATCGTGAGATTGCGAATAACTTAGATTTAAAACTTTCAACCGTGTTGTCCAAGTATCATCGGGCAATTAAGAAAATGAGAGAACACATTAGAAAGGAGGGGTTGATGTGAGAGAAAAAGAAATTATAGAGCGATTGAACACATCCTTGAATCAAGCGAATACTGATTTACTAGTGAAGATTAAAAATGAAGAACATCGTCCAATGAAGAACCACGATTGGATTACTCAGCAACACCTTCCACAGAAAAATGAAAGGACATGGTTTAGACCGTTGTTATCGTTTGGTTTAAGCTTAGTTGCTCTTGTGTTTGTTTATGTTGGGTTTAATCAATTATCTAAACCAGTAGGTCCACTTGTTGATAGCTTGGTGTATGTGGATGTGAACCCGAGCCTTCTTATTAAAGTCGATAAAGATGAAAAAGTGATTGAGATTGTATCACAGAAATCTTCTGATAAAGCTATTATTGATGCTTTAGGGGATGTTAAATCGAAGACGATTGATGATGTGATGCAACTCTTGATTGATGAATTGGTTAACCAAGGTTACTTGAATGAAAAGATGCCTACAGTGCTTGTGTCGGTTATGAATGGTAATCAAGATATTGCCAACAGACAGATGAAAGCAATTGATCGAATCATTGAAGGTTATTTTAGTGAGAGCGAAACTAATCCGTTAATTGTTAACCAACGATTTGAAAGAACTAGTGATGATATCGTGAAACAAGCAGAGACACTGCAGATTTCTGAGAGTAAGTTGATGTTTGTGAAACGAGTTCATGAACTGATACCTTCGTTAAACATTGAAGAGTTAGCGAAGATGTCAATGAATGAAATGATTGAGTTACTGTTAGATTCAGAGGTTGATTTAGATAGCATTGATAGTCGCTTGAATTCGATTCGTTTGGATAGAGAACAAAACAAAGAACCTGAGATTCCTATTATTGATGATGAGGATATTATTGAAATTCCGATTGTTGATGATGATGATATCGATGGCGATGATGATATCGATGACAATGATGATGATACTGAAGTCATTGAAAAACCACAGCCAAACTTGCCAACAACACCAATGTATTTGTCGCTTCAATCGGCAAGAAACATGGTCACCAATCGTTTTGGTGGAGTGATTCAAAAGATCGAGTATCACTATGATGACAACAATCCTTTATATAAGGGAGAAGCTCTCAAAGAAGGATTTAAGGTAGTGTTTGAGCTGAATGCTAGAACAAAAACCTGGGGGAAATGGTCTGTGGATGATGATAGTCAATACACTGAGTATGGATCTCGTTATCGATCATCCAATTTAATGGACCAAGCTGTGAATTCAGTGATTTCTAGAAGTGGTCAATCGACAACTTTCATCCAAAAGATTGAGTTTGATTGGGATGAGACAAAACCGATGTTTAAAGGAGAGGCATTCTATTTAGATACTAAGATTGTGTTTGAGATGGATGCTACCAACTTATCGTTTGAAAAGTTTGATGTCAGTACAGGTGATTCGACTTATCAAATTCAGTATCGATATGTTCGTTCTCGCTAATTTAAAAATATTTTTAAATGAAATGCAACAAAACGAGAACTCAAATCGTTAAGTTAGTGAAAAGGAGATAAATATGGAATTTATAAGAAAAAACAAAGTAAGTGTTAGTATTGTCTTGTTAGCGGTAGTTGTGATGATTGTATCGTTAATTTCGATGAACAAACCTAACACTGTTGAACAAGTGGGGTCAATGATTATTGATGTGAATCCTAGTATTGAGTTAAAGATTAATAAAGACTTTGAGGTTGAAGCGTTAAAAGCAAAGAACGAAGATGCTATTAAAGTGTTAACAGGTTATGTCTTAAGAGATGACGATGATGATGTCGAAGATGTTGTCGAAGATATTGTAAAACGTTTAATCGATCAAGGTTATTTAACTTCTGAAAAAGAAAATGTCATCATGGTTACTGGTGATGACAAACTAGATAAAAGCATTCTAGAGGTTGCGAATAAAGTGATTGAGCAGTATCTTAAAACGATGAAGATTGAAGCAACGATTGCTGCTCAAAAAGCTGAGTTAACTCAAGATGATGTCAAAAATGCGGATGATTTAAATATTTCAGAAGGTAAATTTGAACTCATTAAGCAACTATTGGAAGATGATGACACCTTAGAGTTAGAGGATCTATCGAAGAAAGATCTTAGTGAACTGTATGTTTTAGCTACAACAAACAATGAGGATGTTAATCGCTACTTTAGTTCAGTGACTGATGTTGAAGTGGATGACGATATGGATGAAACGGACGACAACATAGACGACGATGACAATGATGATGACGATGATGATGATGACACTGTAGTCAATCCTATGCCAGCACCAGCACCAACACCAACACCAACACCAAAACCAGCAACAGCACCAGCAACAACACCAACACCTTCAGAGGGAACACAATATCGTTTATCAGCACAAGAAGTACGAAACATGGTTACGAATCGATTCGGTGGTGCTATCCAAAAGATTGAGTACAACTATAACGAAACCAATCCTTTATACAAAGGTGAAGCCCTAAAGACAGGTACAAAAGTAGTCTTTGAAATTAATGCTAGAACTAAAGCGTTCGTTAAATGGGATGTAGGCAATGATTCACAGTTCAATGACTATGCTGACAAGTTCAAAACTCCAAACGCCATGACACAAGCCGCAAACTTAGTATTAACTAAAAGTGGTGTAGCTCATACCTTCCTACAAAAGATTGAGTTTGATTGGGATAGTTCAGAACCAGAATTTAAAGGAGAAGCATTCTCCAAAGGAGTTAAGTATCAATTTGAGATTGATGCCAACTCAATGACATTTAACAAATGGGAACGTAGCACAGGCGATGAAACCTGGGCAAAACAGTACTCAAACGTTCTATCCAAATAAACAAAAGGTTATCCTTAGAGGATAGCCTTTTTTGATAGATTCTTGTTAAAACGATAAACCAAATATATTGCACGGACAATAATATCAATCAGTATTGAGTACCAGACACCAGCCAAACCAAACTGAATGCCAATGGTTAAGACACCTACAATCCGAATCAACACCATACCAACAATCGTAGAAAACAAAGGAGCTTTCATGTCCCCCATTCCATGCAACGCTCCAGTGGTCACCATTTGAACCGTTAATGGAACTAAAATCAGAGCACAAATCTTAAGAGCAATCACAATTTGATCGATGGCTTCAGGATCTTGTGTAAACAACAGAGCCCATTGTTTCGCTCCAAAATAAAGAACAAGTCCAGCTATAATCTGAGAAATTATACCCAAAACAATCGCATCTTTTTGAATCAATTTGGCTTTCTTATAATCCTCTTGACCAATGGCATTCCCAACTAAAACAGTGGTTGCAGTCGATAACCCCAAGACTGGTAAATAGGCAACACTTTCAATGGTCCCCGCAATACTGTGAGCCGCAAAAACAATGCTACCCAAACTATTAATCACACTAAAATAATAAATCTGTAAAGCTTTCATAATCGAACGCTCCGCAGCAGAAGTCAACATCAATGACTCCAACTCTGTTAGCTTCCTTCGTATTCTAAACAGATAGAAGAAATCAATCGATACTGCTGTTTTTGAAATCGCAAAATAGAGATAGACTGTTGCCACAAGTCTTGCGACAACAGTACCAATCGCAGTTCCAACAACACCCCATTTCAATCCAAACACCAAAAGTATATCCAAAACTACATTCAAGATATTAGTTATCACACCGATCTTCATCGGTGTTTTTGTATCTCCAGTAGATCGCAAAATTGAACCAAAAACGATACTTAAAGAGATAAAGACAGACCCTCCACCAACAATTCTCAAGAATAAAGAGGCTTGATTGACTGTATCGGTATCACGTGTCAACAAATTCATTAATTGGGTCGAAAAGACACCTGTAATAACACTAAAGATTAGACCAACAATTAGAGCAATTCTCACAGATTGATTGGCTTCTTTCTGTGCATCTTCTAATCGTTTCGCACCAAACATCCTTGAAATCATGCTCGAGGCACCAATACCGATAGCTGTAAAAATCGCAATAAATAAATTAATGTAGGTATTGGCTAATCCAACAGCACTAACAATTAGTAAACCTAATCGTGAGATAATAAAGGTATCTAAAAAACCAACAAGAACCTGTA
>JAAYEW010000089.1 GCA_012728555.1 Erysipelothrix sp. | reverse complement strand
GTTGGTAAGGAAGCATCTCTTTATGATGTTAATAATGAAGAATACATCGTCGCAATACAAGTTGAGAGACAAGCTTCGACATTGGGACTATTTTATAAAGGGCGCTTAATTCATAGTGAAGTCATTACTGTTTCTTTAGAGAAATGGATTCAAAAAATTGCAAAAATGTTTGAAATTCCATATGAAGTTGCTGTCAAACTGATGTTCAACAATGTCGACTTAAATGCAAAGGTTATTCATACTGACCCAATTTGCTTATGGTCAAAAGATAAAAAGAACTATACTTGTTCTCAACAAGATTTAATGGATGTGGTTGGTGATGACATTAATGAATTTATTGAGACTATAAAAGAAGCATGTCAAGATATTATTTCTACGAATCAAGCTCGATTTGTTTTAGTAGGTGAAGGGTCTATGATTAAAGGAATTAGTCATCGTTTAACCAAGGAACTTAATTGCCAAGTTGACAATTACTTACCTAGTACATTGGGTGCCAGAGACGGTTCATTAGTTGCGATGCTAGGAACTTTCTATAATCATATCGATCATAGAAACTGGCAAGTGTATAAACAAGATAGTGTTGATGAACACAAAGACTTAGAAGTATCACAAAACAAACAAGAATAAAATAACATAACTAAACGATTAAAAACTATTTTTAATCAAAACAAATAGCGGAGGTTAGCACGATGAATAATTTAGATATGTATCAACAAGTAGCAAAAATAAAAGTATTTGGTATCGGTGGTGCTGGGAATAATGCGATTAATCGTATGGTTGATGATGGCCTTCAAGGTGTTGAATTCTATGTAGCAAACACAGACTTGCAAGTGTTAAATGTTTCACTTGTAAAAAACAAATTGATTTTAGGTTCTGATGGTCTAGGGGCAGGTGGTAATCCAGAAAATGGACGACGTGCTGCACAAGAAAGTGAAAATGAAATCAGAGAGGCTGTAAAAGGCGCTGACATGGTGTTTATTACAACTGGTTTAGGTGGTGGTACGGGAACAGGAGCAGCTCCACTATTTGCGAAAGCAGCTAAGGAGTCGGGTGCTCTTACAGTGGCTATTGTAACTAAACCATTTAGTTTTGAAGGTAAACGTCGTATGAGCCAAGCTGAAGAAGGTCTTGAACAACTTAAACAATATACAGATTCATTAATTGTAGTTTCTAATAACCAACTATTAGAGGTTATTGGAAGGATTCCTTTTAAAGATGCTTTTAAAGAAGCAGATAATGTATTAAGACAAGGGGTTCAAACGATTACTGATTTGATCGCTGTCCCAGCACTAATTAACTTAGACTTTGCTGATGTTAAGAGTGTTATGCAAAATCAAGGAACAGCTTTGATTGGTATTGGTATGGCTTCTGGAGAAGAGAAAGCTGTTGAAGCAGCTCAAAATGCAATTACCTCACCTTTATTGGAAGCACAAATCGAAGGTGCATCTAAAGCAATTATTAATGTAACGGGTGGAGAATCTATCACTATTTATGATGCTCATGATGCTGTTGAACATATTCGTCACAGTGCAGGAAGAGATATTGACATCATCTTTGGTGTCGCGATTAATGAGCAACTTGGAGATGCAATTATAGTTACTGTTATCGCTACAGGCTTTGAGATGCCAGTTCAGGCTGAAAAAGAACCTATCGGATTTAAAACAACGGTTACTAAACACATTGAACCACAAGAACTATTTGAAGAAACTGAAGAAGATCATTCTATTCCTGATTTCTTTAGAAGAATATAAGAAAGAAAAGACCTCATCGGTAACGATGAGGTCTATTTATAGGCACGATAGTAAGAGAAAGGAATTTTATCACTCAAATCATTCGTTTTAAGCATTTCTAGCATGATAAACGGATTGCGTAGAAGTTCTCTACCTGAAGCGACTAAGTCGCAATAATCGTCCTCTAAAGCACTAATAAAGAGATTGGGATCATTAATCAAACCAACACCAATCGTAGGAAGGCCTACTTTTTCTTTTATCTCTTTCGCTAAGTCAAGTTGATATCCATCTTTAAGAGGTATCTTAGTGCTAATGACACCACCTGATGAAACATGGACTAAATCTAATTGATCTTTGACTTCAAGTAAAGTGTTAATAACATCTTGTGGTTTCAGTCCGTTCTCATGATAGTCTGTTGCAGAAACCCTAATCCATAATTCTTTTTCTCTTGGCCATACACTATGAATTTCATTTAAGAGCTCTTTTAAAAATAAATTTCTGTCTTTACCAAATTCATCACTTCGTTGATTAGACAGAGGACTTAAAAACTCATGCAGTAAATAACCGTGAGCTCCATGAAGTTCAATTCCATCGAAACCGGCTTTATCAGCACGAATTGCTGCTTCTTTAAAGTCAGTAATGATCTCATGAATTTCTTCTTTTGACATTTCTTTGTATGGCATATAATTTTGATTAGACTCAAGCACAGAAGGAGCAAAATGTTCACAATTTTTTGTCATTGATTTACGCCCA
Organism: Erysipelothrix sp.; assembly: GCA_012728555.1. GTDB lineage: Bacteria > Bacillota_I > Bacilli_A > Erysipelotrichales > Erysipelotrichaceae > DUUI01. The sequence goes on along the minus strand of JAAYEW010000089.1, from coordinate 5,743 downwards.
GCATGTGATAACTGAATTGCTATTTTCGAGCCTTGTTCATGAACAGCGTCAACAATCCTTTTAAGTGGTTCGATTTGCGAATCATTCCACAAACCTAAATCTTTATCTGTAATTCTACCATTTGGTGTGACACCTGTAGCTTCGACAATGATCAATCCAACTTGTCCAATTGCTCGAGATACGTAATGAGCAAAATGGAAGTCTGTCGCTAATCCATCTTCTTTAACGACTTGATACATACACATAGGGGCCATTACCAATCTGTTTTTTAATGTCATAGTCCTTAAAGAATATTCGTTAAATAATTTCATTTTTCATCCTCCTTTGGCTATTATACAAGATTTTAGGAAAGAATAGTGTTTTTAACTATTTAATAGCAAGGAGGTGAATACATGGGAACAGTAGTCGTTGGTTTAGGCGTTGTAGCAGGTGCAGCAGCAATCTATAAAATTTTGATGTCCAAGTCTGGTTCTTTATCAATATTTACGTTTCGTTTTAGCTGGGGAAATTAGACCTCTAGTAAGGATAGTCAATGAAAATTAAAGATTTACCTGTAAATATTCGACCACGTGAGAAAGCATCTTTGTATGGTGTTGATTCATTAACTGATCATGAATTATTAATGTTGATACTTCGTCATGGTAATAAACAAAGTACAGTTCATGATATCGCTCACCAGGTAATTATTCGAAGTGATGGATTATCAACATTAGGGTTTATGTCACAAGAAGATTTTATGATGATACCAGGTATCAAACAAGCCAAAGCATTGGAATTGATGGCAGTTTTAGAACTATCAAAAAGAATGGGGAGAGCATCAACTAAAAATTTATCAGTGATGGAAAACTCGAAAGGGATTGTCAATTGGTTACAACATGAAATAGGGTATGAAAAACAAGAATGTTTTCTAGTCATCTTTCTTAATGTTGCACAGCAGATAATATCTCATGAGATCATTTTTAAAGGAACACTAGATCGCTCGCTGGTTCATCCACGCGAAATATTTAATTTGGCAGTGAAACACCATGCAGCTTCCTTTATTGCAGTTCACAACCACCCAGCAGGAACTTTAATTGCAAGCGAAATGGATATCGTTGTAACTCAGTCGTTGCAAGAAGCCGGAAAAATGATGGGAATTCCTTTAATCGATCATCTAATTGTAACCAAAAGTGGTTATCTAAGTATTTTGCATCAATTTAATCAGTTTCAAATGGAAGACTCGTAGTTCTTCCATTTTTTAGTATTGTGACTTATAATGTTTAAAAGATAGGTGGCTTATGATAAAAAAAACTAAACTCAATAAATTTCTAAAAATTGTATTCATCATGGTAGTTGGTATTACTATCTTCTTTCAAGTGATAAAGCCGACTTCTTTTTATCAACAAGCGGATCTATATTTTTATACTGCATTCTCGAGAATTAAATACATGGTGATTGATAATCCAATCAATGTTGTCAAAAATTCGGTGAATGACTTTGTCTCCCTAAATTCGACTTATCAAGAGAACAAAAAGCTTAGAGAAAACATGGTTGAAGCACAACGACTTATCGATTTACTTGCTGAATCACGTCGTGATAATTTGGAACTTAAACAATTATTAAATTTACGTGAAACGATGACACAAAATCATGAAATAGTTGCTAGAGTAATTAATCGTAGTGCTCAATCATTTAATGAAAGTGTCTTAATAGATGTTGGAGAAAACGCTGGAATTCAACTACACATGGCAGTTATAACACCACAAGGTTTAGTAGGTCAAATCAGCCGAGTGGATGAAGATTCTTCTGTAGTAAAATTATTGTCATCTCAAACAGGGCTTAATCAGTTTGCTTTAAAAGTTGTCGTTGATGAATCAACTACGGTTGAAGCACTTTTAGAATCTTATAACCCCCAAACAAATTCTTATTCGGTTCGCTTACTTGATTCAACAGTAGCTGTTTCCATCGGTTCAAAAGTGATTACTTCAGGATTAGGAAAAATAATTCCTAGTGGAATAAGTGTTGGACAAATAACTGAAATTAGCCAATCGTCAGCAAGTTTTTCGGTGATACTAAAAGTTAAACCTTCAGTAAATTTTTCCGACTTTAATTATGTTATGGTGGTAAGTAAAGATGATTAAAGTGAGAAACAGTGTCATAGTTTTATTAGTCATCATGGTGATTGAGGCTTTTGTAAATCAGTTACTAATGAAAATCTTCGGATTTAGCTTCGCTACTGAGTCGTCTTTATCACTTTGCGTATTTTACTTATTAGCTTATCGTCATATGAAAAAAGACAAGTTTATACTTGCAATAATTATGGGAGTTGTGTTGGAATTATCAACACTTAATTCCAATTTAATTCCACTGGTTATGAGTATTCTCTTAGCTTATTTTGTCGATAGTCTCATAAAGCGTTTCGGTGATTCATTGCTTGAAAAATCAGTTTCTATGATTTTTACTGTTCTGTTTTACCACAGTGGAACCTATGTTTTTAAAGTAATCTTTAAAATGGTTAAAATCTCTTTCATTCAATTTGCGAGTACAACTCTGTTAATCAATTTGTTTTTTGCACTTATCAGTACTTTTTTGTGCTTGTTGTTAGAATCATGGATAGATGATAGAATAATTAAGAAAGATTTAAGAAAAAGAAAGCAAAGAGAACATATTTCTCTTTTAGATAGGATAGAATAGATGGAAAAGATACTTTTAGTAGATGGGAATTCTCTTGTTTTTAGAGCATATTTTGCGACAATGTCACAACGGATGAGCACAAAACAGGGACAACCTACCAATGCTGTCTACGGTTTTGCGAATATGATGACCAAAGCATTAGAAATTATCAATCCAAACTATTGCTTAGTTGCATGGGATACTGGAGACAAAACATTTCGTCATGAATTATTCACTGAATACAAAGGAACCCGAAAAGAAGTTGATGAATCCCTTATTTCTCAATTTCCTTTAGTTCGTAGTTATTTAGATCACTTTGTTATCAAACGTTTAGAAATCAGTGGATATGAAGCTGACGATATTATAGGATCGTTATCACAGAAATTTAGTGACAAAGAAGTGGTTATTTTGACGTCTGATAGAGACATGTTGCAACTAATCAATGAGCACGTCAGTGTTTTGCTGATGAAAAAGGGAATATCTGAAATGGAAGAAGTTAATCTTGATGTTCTTAAAACGAACTATGGACTTGAACCTTATCAAGTAATTGAACTAAAAAGTCTGATGGGTGATAGCGCAGACAATATTCCTGGAATAAAAGGGGTAGGTGAAAAGACTGCCATGAAGCTGTTAAATGAGTATCAGACTTTAGATGGTTTATACCAACATGTCCATGAACTAAAAGGTAAACTGAAAGAGAGAATAATTGAAGGTCAAGAAATTGCTTACTTAAGTAAAACATTAGCTACCATTATAACTAATGTTCAGATTGATATCGAATTAGAAGAGTGTGTAATCGAACAAGATGATATGTTACTTAGCAAATTCTTTAGGCAATATGATATGAACTCGTTGTTAAAACGTCTTGAATCACAAAGTGAAACGGATGAGCAAACTCTTCGATTTGAAGAATTTTCCAAGTCTTTTGTTAAAGACGAAGTTATTATATGCCCCTATGTTTTAGATGGACAGGGATATAGTGCAACAGTTGATGGATTTATTGTTGCTTATGATAAACATGTCAGTTATATCGATATCGAGGATGCTAAAACAAATAGTAACTTCAAAGAGCTCATTAATGGTAATTACATGAAAAAAGGTATTTATTCGAAAGAACTATATCATAGTTTAAAGAAAATGGGTTTTACACCAGAAGGTTTCAACGATGATTTATTGATTTGTGCGTATCTTGTGGATTCAAATATTACCTCAATTGATAAGTTACTAGATAGTTATCAGTTATGGCCAGAATCAAATGATCGAAAAGATATCCTGCTACATTTATGTCAACACGCTACTAAATTATTTGATTCCCTTCATGATTTCTTAATAGCAAACGACTTAGATGAACTTTATGATGAGATGGAGTTACCACTAATAGAAATCCTTGTTGACATGGAAATCGTAGGTATTAAAATCGAGAAAGAAGAATTAATCAAACTATCTGATGAAACACTCGCAATTGTCGATGGGTTGACTAAACAAATATATGATTATGCAGGCAAAGAGTTTAATATTAATTCACCAAAACAACTCAGCGTTGTTCTTTTTGATGAACTACAATTACCGTCAAAACGCAAGAAGAGTACAGCTGTAGATGTTTTAGAAGGATTAAAAGATAAACACCCAATTATTAATTTAGTTTTAGATTATCGAAAATATCAGAAGTTTTATAGTACCTATACACAAGGTTTACAAAAATACATTACAGAAGAAGGACGAGTTCACACGAGTTTTTCTCAAACAACTGCTCAAACTGGAAGATTAAGTTCATTAGAACCTAATTTACAAAATATCTCCGTTCGTGATGAAGAAACAAAACAGATTCGAAAAGTTTTTGTTGCGGATCCAGGTTATCAATTTCTTTCTGTCGATTATTCGCAAATTGAACTACGAGTCCTTGCCCACATGGCGAATGAAGAGCACATGATTGATGCCTTTAACAACCATGTCGATATTCATACCATGACTGCTCAGATGATTTATGGATGCCAACCAGATGAGGAAATTACATCGTTGATGCGACGGAATGCTAAAGCTGTCAACTTTGGAATTATTTATGGAATTTCTGATTTTGGTTTATCGGAACAGTTATCAATAACACCTTCTCAAGCTCATGAATTCATTGCTAATTATTTAGAAGCTTTTGATGGTATATCAGATTACATGAGCAGTATTGTTGATTACTGCAAAGAACACGGGTATGTTAAAACAATTTTTAATCGGCGTCGTTACATTCCAGAAATTAATGATAAGAACTTTGTTGTTAAACAACGGGCTGAAAGAGCAGCTATGAATGCACCTATTCAAGGGAGTGCTGCAGATCTGATTAAATTAGCTATGGTAAAAATTAGTGATCAACTAAAGAAGAAACATTTGGATACAAAACTAGTACTACAAGTCCATGACGAACTTGTTTTATTAGTCAAAGAAAGTGAAATGAAACAAGTTAAAGAATTAGTCGTTAATACCATGAAAAACATTGTCAAACTTAAAGTCCCTCTTGATGTAAGTAGTGGAGTTGGCATAAACTGGTACGAGGTTTAAGATGCCAGAGTTACCAGATGTACAAACAGTTGTTGATACTTTAGCAAATCAAATAAAGAATGACACAATTGTTGAAGTTAAAGTCCTATATGATAACATCATTAACGGAAGTGTAGAAGAATTTAAGAAACGTTTAGTCAATGAGGTATTTTTAGAGTTTCATCGCCGAGGAAAGTTCCTTGTTTTCAAGATGACTTCTTGCTATTTAATTGTACACTTAAGAATGGAAGGAAAGTTTTATATTACGGACCAAGAAGTTTTCAGCAAACACATTCATATAGGTTTCAAATTGAAATCAAATCGATATTTAAGTTATCATGATGTTAGGAAATTTGGACGATTAGAAATCGTTCATCACCTTACTGATTCTGCATCACTTAATCGATTAGGATTAGAATACAGTGACTCACGATTAACAAGCAGTTACTTAAAGAAAATATTTAGTCATAAATCAGTTCCAATAAAAACAGTGCTTCTAGATCAAAGCATTATTACTGGAATTGGAAATATTTACGCCAACGAGATTCTATTTGATGCAAAAATT
>JAAYEW010000088.1 GCA_012728555.1 Erysipelothrix sp. | reverse complement strand
TTAGCACTATTTTCATTGCTATCGTTGCTATCGTATTATTCCTCAAAGTACATTCATAAAATATTGCTAAATAAATTTAACTTAACTTAGTAAGTTGTATTACACCTGATTTATATTCTTGAAATCTTTCACAAAAATGTTGGTTAACTGCAATAATGATCTTTAATACCTGTTTCTTCTAAAATTAGACAAACAGAAATGACAAAGCATACGAATTTTGAGTGTTGGTACTTGCATGAAATGTGCCTGTGTGGTATTATTTCATAGCGAATGAACTTACTTTGATTATTAAGTAATCAGAGCGGAAGGAGAAGAAACATGAAAAAAGATATTCAACCAGAATATAACTTAGTAAAAGTCGTGTGCACATCTTGTGGAAATGAGTTTGAAGTTGGATCTACAGCAAAAGAAATTAAAGTAGATACTTGCTCAAATTGCCATCCATTCTATACAGGTAAACAACGTTTTGCCTCAGCACAAGGACGTATTGAGAAGTTTAATAAGAAATACGGAATGAAGTAAAAGCAGTTATTAGTATTTGGACCATTAACAAAGAATGTTGATGGTCTTTTTTGTGATGAAAACGTAACAAGTCATTCAAAAAGAAATTCTAAATGAAGTAAAAAATTAGATTAATGAACGAAAACCACAATAAATCATTTGTAAATAAATTTATTTATGTAATTGTTGATAATAAGCTGTTGGGTTGTAAACAATTATTTATTTATCATAAAAAAGTGCTAGGCAGTGTATAATGATTTAAGAGGTGTAAGATATATGGTAAACATACTAACTGTCAATAATCTAGAAAAATATTATGGTGACTTTAAAGCGGTCGATAACTTAAGTTTTAATGTAAAAAAAGGAAGTATCGTCGGACTTTTAGGGCCAAACGGAAGTGGTAAGTCAACGACAATCAGTTGTATACTATCGCTTTTGAATTATCAACATGGCGATATTAAAGTTTTTGGAAAACTAATATCTCCAACAGCCTATGATCTTAAACGACGAATTGGTGTTGTTTTTCAAGATGTTGCAGTCTTCGACGAATTGACTGTTCTTGAAAATATACATTATTTCTGTGGACTTTATATTCAAAATAAAGAAAAAGTTAAAGAACTATCAGAAAAAGCAATCGATTTAGTTAGTTTAAATGATTACAAAAAACACAAACCAAAAGAGTTATCAGGTGGCTTACTTCGCCGACTCAATATTGCCTGTGGTATTGCTCATCAACCAGAGTTAATCATTTTCGATGAACCTACTGTTGGTGTTGATCCTCAGTCTAGAAATAATATTCTGGAAGGAATTGAAAAATTAAATGAGCAAGGGGCAACGATCATTTATACATCCCATTATATGGAAGAAGTTGAACAACTGTGTGACCAAATCGTAATTATTGATAAGGGTCAAAAAATTGCGGAAGGTACCAAGAGTGAACTGTACCAACTCATTTCAATGGAAGAAAAAGTTAATGTAAGCGTTGAAGAAATTAGAGGTGATTTATACGATAAGATAAAAATGTTACCAAACATTGAGCATCTTAAATTCAATAGTAATCATATAGAAGTCATCTTTAGTAAAGGGGAGAACAACCTTATTAATTTAGTGAATGTTCTCAACCAAGAAGGGTACCGTTATCACTCCTTGTACTCACTAAGACCAACATTAAATGATGTTTTCTTACAGTTAACAGGAAAAGAACTGAGGGATTAATATGTTTTTTAAGCTTGTAGTGCAACAATTACGAATTTTTACTCGAGACAAAACCGCTCTTTTCTGGACAAGTGTTTTTACAATTGGTTTAGCCATCTTATTTAAAGTAGCCTTAGGAGACATTGGCTATAGTTACAAACTCGATACAATGAACATTGGTTACATCAACCAGATAAATAGTGTTCAAGAGTTTGAACAATTTGATACAACGATTCAAAAAATTGCAGTCGATGGAATTAAGTTGTTTAATGTTGTTACTGGTGATGCCGAGAACTTACTCAATGAATCAAAAGTTGATGCACTGATTGATGTTAGTTCCACAAATTTCGATGTGTTAGTGAAAGAAAAAGGGATAAAACAAACGATTATTACTTCGGTTATCAATAGTTATCAGCAAAATAGTAAGCTCATTAGCAGTCGATTACAACAAGATCATACGACAAATATTGAGCAACTCATTGATAAATTAAATACAGAAATGGATATTTTTGTGACACAAAACAATGATCACTTTGATGTTTCGGTCATGTATTTCTATACACTAATTGGGATGCAATGTTTATACAGTTACATGTGGGGGGCTATGTTTATAAATCAAGCTGAAGCAAATTTGAGTACCAAAGGTCAACGGATTCAAGTATCCAGTGTTAAGAAGTCAACCTATCTGATAAGCGGTTTTGTTGCTTCCGTTGTTCTTTCGTTTCTTCAAGTAGTTATACTCCTTGCTTTTTTAATACTTGGTTTAAAGGTAAATTTCTCAGATCAAATAGGGCAAGTATTAATCCTTGTCTTTGTTGGGGTGACCACTGGTGTTTCTTTTGGAACACTTATTGCTAGTAGTAACACCATGAGTGTTAATGTCAAAGATGGGATAGGTATTGGAGTTACGATGTTGTGGTCATTCTTAGCAGGAATGATGGTTGTTGATCTTAAACATCTTATTCAGATAAATGCACCGATCATTAATTGGTTAAATCCTGTGGCTTTAATTACTGATTCACTGTATGGAATCTATTACTATCCAACCTTAGAACGCTATTATTTAAGTTTAGGAATGTTGCTCTTAATAACTTTAGTGTTTTTAACTCTAAGTATCTTCTTTACAAGGAGGAAACAATATGACGCTCTATAAAAATTACTTAAAACTAGTCAAAGCGAACAAAGGCAGTATTCTTCTTTACGCTGTAATTTTTCTTGTTATCGCTAGTTTAAATGTACTATCGAAGCCATCTCCTGTAACTCAGTACACTGAAGTTCAACCTAAAATTCATTTAACAAACTTATCAACTGATCCAATCAGCGAGGGTTTAGTTCGTTATCTTGATCAAAAAACAGAGATTATTGAGACTAAAAATAATCTGGATGATGAATTGTTTTACAGAAGCATAGATGCGATTGTAAAGATTCCATTGGTGATTACTGATCAATTTGAAGTCAAGACAACTGGGGAAGCTAAAGGAGATTACGTTAAAACCTTGATTACCCGTTACCTAAATGTCGTCAATAGTTATGATGAAGTAAATTCTGATGTTATCGAAGAATCACTGAATATTTTGAGTCAAGAATCGACAGTTAGCTATTTTGATAGTGAAAACGAAGCGAATTCGATGAAAGAAAATGCGAAATACTTCTTTAATGGGTTGAATTACCCAATTATGGCAATTATCATCCTAGTAATCAGTCTAATTGCAGGTGCCTATCAAGAAAAAACAATTAAAATGAGACAAGAAGTGTCATCCATGCCTCAATCGAGTTATCAATTTCAAATGGGGCTAGGTCATATTACATTAGGAATAGGCATTTGGTTACTCTTTATGATTAGTGCATTGATGTTTGAATTATTTGGTTATGAGATTTTGAACAGTCCTCACTATTTAATAAACAGTTTTATCTTTACAGTTTCGGTAGTTGCGATGGCGAACTTCTTAGTCAGCGTGATAACTAACCGTCGTGTTATTGGTAGTTTAGCAACAGTTTTATCGCTTGGGTCATCATTTCTATCAGGATCATTTGTTCCCCAAGAATTATTGAGTGAACAAGTATTAACTGTTTCGAAAGTGTTTCCGAGTTACTGGTTTATCAAAAATAATGAGTATATTTCCACTAATAGTATCGACAAACTGTATTATAATAACATTTTTATAATGATTGGATTTATCATTCTGTTCACTTTGATTAGCTTTCTTGTTAGAAAATTTAAAATGTCACCGTCCCAAGCTCGCCAGTAACTGTCATTAATCGATGACAGTTTTTTTCTCTTATGGCTTAAACTATTGACCACTTTAGTGTAAAATAGAATAGCGAGGTAGAAAGTTATGATGTATCATCAATATCGTCCTGGTTATGTTGAAGTAATTACAGGATGTATGTTTGCGGGAAAAACTGAAGAGTTAATCCGTCGTATTAAAACATTGGAATTTGCGAAAAAAGATGTCGTGGTATTTAAACCAGTTATCGATAATCGTTACAGTAACGATGAAGTTGTATCCCATGCAGGAAGTCATACGGCTTCTGTGAATGTAAAGGATTCGACAGAAATATTAAGTTATTTAGAGAATCATCCTGAAATAGAAGTGATCGCTATCGATGAAGTTCAGTTTTTTGATAACGATATTATTTTGTTAATTAATGAATTTGCAGATCAAGGAAAGCGGGTCATGGTCGCAGGCCTTGATATGGATTTTCGAGGAGATCCCTTTGGTGTCATGCCTTCACTAATGACAACGGCTGAATTTGTGACAAAACTGACTGCGGTTTGTACACAATGTGGCTCACCCGCAACAAGAACCCAACGATTAGTTAATGGAAAACCTGCTAAATATAGTGATCAAACGATTTTAGTAGGTGCTTCAGAGTCTTATGAAGCAAGATGTCGCCATTGTCACCATATCAGTGGAAAACCAAAATATGGTAGTAAGGAAGAGAAGTAATGGATGTAATGTTAAATAGACTAGCTGAGATGGCTAGACGAGATGAAGAATTAAATGAACTACTAATGAGTTCAGAGGTGTTAAGCCAGCCAAAAGAAATGGCGAAGCTTGCGAAAGAACAATCAGGATTACAGAAGATTTTAGTTCCTTATCGTCAATTGTTAGAAGTTTTAGAACATCTAAAACAAGCCAATGAAGCACTCGGGTTAGATGACAAAGAAATTGTTGAAATGGCAGAGATGGAAATTGAAGAGCTTGAACAACAAAAAGAAGTGCTTGTAGAGAAACTAGAAGTTCTTTTAATTCCGGTTGACCCTGACGATGAGAAAAACGCAATTGTTGAAATCCGTGGTGCTGCTGGTGGAGATGAAGGAAATATCTTTGCGGGTGATTTGTACAGAATGTATGCACGTTATTGCGAAAGCAATGGCTTTAAAATTGAAGTAATGGATGCTAGTGAGGCCGAAGCTGGTGGATATACTCGAATAATTTTCGAAGTAAAAGGTGGCGAAGATCCATATGGACACCTAAAATTTGAATCAGGAGCACACCGAGTTCAAAGAGTTCCAAAAACCGAAACCCAAGGAAGAGTTCACACATCAACCGCAACAGTGCTTGTTTTACCAGAGATTGAAGATACTGATTTTGATTTAAATCCAGATGATTTAGTATTTGACATTCACCATGCGTCTGGTGCAGGGGGACAACACGTTAACAAAACTGCTTCAGCAGTACGAGTTACGCACACTCCAACAGGGATTTCGGTGAACTGTCAAGATGGGCGTTCTCAACATGCGAATAGAGCAACTGCGATTAAGTTAATTCGTTCTAGGGTTTATGAAGAAATGGAACGTAGAGAATTAGAGGAAAAAGGAGTTATTCGAAAAACAAAAATTGGTACAGGGGATCGTTCAGAAAAAATTAGAACCTATAACTATCCCCAAAATAGAGTTAGTGATCACCGCATTGGACTCACAATTAATCAACTGGATCGAATTATGGATGGCAAACTTGGGGATGTAATTGATGCGCTAATTGCTGAAGATCAAAAACAAAAGTTGGCAGGAAACTAGTGACGTATCAACAATTAGTGACATTTAGTCAAAATAGATTAATAGAGAATAATCTTCATGGTGGTTTTGCCTTTCGATTGATGCTGGAAATGTGTGAACTCAAAGGTATCAACTTGTACATGGACAAGGACACTGTAATTAGTGAATCATTTGCTATGGAATACAGTGCCAACATTGATCGATTGCTTCTCAATGAACCGATGGCCTATGTCCTGGGTTTTGAGTGGTTTTTTGGTCGACGATTCATTACCGATTCTAGTGTCCTGATTCCGCGAGAAGAAACAGAAGAACTAGTGGGACATGTCTTAGCAGATATTGATGAATACTTTGGTGAATCTTGTGTTATTGGGGATGTAGCCACTGGTAGTGGAAATTTAGGGATTACCCTTAAACTTGAGTTGCCAAAGAGTACGGTTGTGTGTAGTGATATTTCTGGTGATGCAATAGAAACAGCAAAGAAAAATGCGAATAACCTAGGAGCTGATGTAACATTTCTTATGGGAGATATGGCACAGCCATTCATTGAGAATAAAATTAAATGTGATGTTTTGGTTTGTAATCCGCCGTATATCCTGTTTAGCGAAGAAGTTCAAACATCAGTATTAGAGTATGAACCTCATGTGGCTCTTTTTGGTGGTGAGGATGGTCTTGATTTTTATCGTCAACTACTTGATGAAGCGCCACAAATTTTAAAAGAAAAAAGCATGATTGCTTTTGAGATGGGATTCAATCAAAAAGAGAACCTAACAAAAGAAGTAGTGAAACGATTTCCACAAGCAACCATTCGGTTTGAAAAAGACTTAAATGGACTTGATCGGATGTGTTTTGTGTATTTTAATTGTAACTAAAGAAAGTGATTGTCTTAAAACGTATAAAAAAGAAGACTTTGGAGTCAGTGGATTCTAAAGTCTTCTTTGAATAGTGGAAGATGTTTATGCAAGTAGCATCTAAGGTATAAAAAACCCAATGTATCGATACACTGGGTTTTCAAAGGATAAAGTTGTTTAACTATGTCTAATAATTGTTCCAGTTTTTTCTTGAATACCCAAGGATGCTTTTTCAAGAGAAGTAATAAGAACCTTGTTATTCGGGTTGTGCTGAACAAAATTTAAGGCAGCCTCAATTTTAGGTAACATAGATCCTGGAGCAAAATGACCTTCTTGAATGAACTGGTTAGCCTGCTCTATGTTAATAGATGTTAACCATTGTTGGTTTGGTTTATTAAAATTTATAGCTATTTGATCAACAGCTGTCAAAATAATTAGAAGATCAGCTTGAACTTGAATAGCTAATTGGGAGCTCGCAAAGTCTTTATCAATCACAGCATCGATACCACTCAGCAACCCTTGATTCTTAATAACTGGAATTCCTCCGCCACCCACTGTGATAACAATTTGTCCGTCTTCAACTAATTGTTTGATACTCTCAATTTCGACAATATCGACTGGTTTTGGACTCGGAACAACTCGACGATAGCCTCGACCAGAGTCTTCGATAAAAGTGTGTCCAGTCAATTCTTCTTGAACCAATGCATCTTCTTTACTTAAAAATGGACCAATTGGTTTGGTAGGATGAAGAAAGGCGGAATCGTTTTCATCAACAACGACCTGAGTGACTAAAGAAACAACAGGTTTATTAATCTTTCTGTTCATTAATTCATTTTGCAATGATTGTTGAAGTTGATAGCCAATGTATCCCTGTGTCATAGCATTTGCCTCTACCATTGGTAATTCAACATCTTTGTCAAAAGCGTTAAGAACCATACCTACTTGAGGGCCGTTGCCATGTGCAAGAATAATTTGGTGTCCTTCTTGTATCAGGTCAGCGATAGGCTTAACACTGTCTTTCAATATTTCTTTTTGTTCTTGTGGGGAATTGCCCAAAGCATTTCCACCTAAAGCGATGACAATTTTCATAATTTTCTCCTTATAATTGTACGAATGAAGCAATGATTGGTATTGTTAGAACGGAAAGCAGCGAAGTGAGGAACACTAAATGACTTGCCATCTTTCCATCATTTCCTAAGTTAGCGGAAAACATAGCGACATATGTAGCAGTTGGCATCGCTAACATCAGCACTGGGATAACTTGACGAATCCCTGTAATTCCCAAGAGTCTTAGGGTTAACAGAATGAGGACTGGTGTGACAACAAGCTTAATGGCTGCTGTAATATATAGAGTTTTGTTCATCAAGGCTTCTTTAATATTTGATCTAGAAAGCATAAGTCCAACAACTAACATTGCTCCCGGTGAAGAAATTTGTCCTAACATTCTCATGGTTGAGTTAATTGGATCAGGAATTTGAATTTGAGTCAAGAAGAAGAAGAGCCCAATTACAATTGAGATAACCCCAGGACTTAGTAACGCCTTCTTAATGTTAGAACTACTGGAAGTTGATTGAGAGGTTCTACCAATAATCATTGTGCCCAGTGTCCAAGAAACAATCTCGAAAACAAGACCGCCAGCAATGACAGCATAGAAGAGTGCCTCTTGGCCTAAGAGCGCTAAGACGATTGGGTAGCCCATAAACGATGTATTAGACAACATAAGTCCAACCATATGAACATCCTTTTGGTTGTCTTTAAGTCGATATTGTATTGTTACAAAGTAAGCCATCAGCGTAATTAGCACATAACAAATAACCATAATCAATAGAATTTGTAACATTGTTTCAATTCGCTCTTTTTCAAGTTTAATTTGCATAGCAAGAATAATTGTAGCAGGCATCGTCACTTTCAATATCAATTGTGTTAGTTGTTTTTGGCCAATTTCATCCACAATATTTAATTTACCTACAACATATCCGATAACAATTAATAAAAACAAAACTGAGACATTTTGTAGTGTTAGAAAAAAATCCATTTTATACCTCTTTTCTAAATCTGTAACAAGTTTAACTTAATTTATAATAATAAAAAAGAAGAATTGATTCGATTCTCAATAAAAGGCATAGAATGATCAATTATTTATCCAAAACGGATAAATAATCAATCAATCTAACATCAATCAATATCTTGCGAGATAAATTATTCGAGTTGAAATAATTTCAAAGCAAAGCTGATTTCGAAGAGCGAAGTTGAATCAGAAAAATCGTTTGAAAGGATATCTTTGCATTTGTCAATCCGATACCGAACGGTGTTTTTGTGAATGAATAATCGTGTTGCACTTTGAGAATAATCCAAATTTGTGTCTAACCAAACGGTAAGAGTCTCTCTTAACTCGGTATGTTTTTCTTCAATGAGATCCATGAGAATATAACGGCAATAATCATGACGTTGTTGAGTATCTAAGCTATGTGCTAAAGCTTCAAAGTTTAATGATGAAAAATGATAAAAATAGTCGCAGTCTTTGGAAAGAGTTCCATGGTCTAAGGCATACATTGATTCGCGGTAACTCAAAGGAATTGCATCAATGTATTGAACCGTGCTTCCAATACCAAAAACAAAGTACAAGTTCAAATAGTTATAGATATGTTCATGAATTTCTTTAAGAAGGGAAACCAAGAATTTTGTTTTTGTTCCTTGGAAAACAAAATGAAAACTAGCGTTACTTCTTTTAGGGAAAACGGTTACTGTTTTAACGTCTTTTAGAATGTCAAGAATTTGATTATAAATTAAAGTATACCATTCCATTGTATCGACTACAGAGTGTTTCATCACCGTAGTTCTCATGGTCACTACTTGATAATAAGCAGTTTTGGCTAGTCCATATGTATCGCTAAGACTAAGAATGAGTTTGTTGTCTACTTCACTATTACTTATAATGTTCTCGAAAAATTTCTCTTTATCATTCATTAAATGGTAAGTTAAGTTCATGTCTTGGTTTAAAATGTACGAAATCAATAAAATAACTTGGTCTATTGCTAACGACGAGACGGGATAAGCCAGTCTTTCAGGGTCCATTACGAATAAGTAATAAGGATAGGAGTTGTTTAGTTTTACTAGTTCAACAACAACATTGTGTGTTTGTCCATGACTATCCACAATTAAGCTAGCAAACGCATTGTTAATGGGTTCAGAAGCAACAAGATTCACCAAGTTTGTTTCATTATAATGATAAAGTAATTGCTTCGAGTATGCTACAAGTTGATGAAAAGGATTCAGTAAAGCCACATCAATCTTGAACATCATACCAAGAGATTCTAAAATATCTTTTGTGTTGGCTCCTTGTATTAATAAAGAATGAAACTTCTTCTGGATGTTAAAGGCATAGGTTAATTGCTCGTTTTGATTATCCCAAATAAACGATAATAACTGATTGTGAACTTCCCCAAGGGTCTTGTCCATTGGGATTTTTATGATAGGAAAATTAATTGATTCAGCCATCTTAATAACAGAATCATCAATTTCGGAAACAAATCGACCTAATTTGATCAACAACCCTGAACAATCCGCTTTATTCAATCGTGATAGAAGAGAAATCAGTTGTTCTTGATTGTCTTGATAAATCATTCCGGTAGTTAACAGAAGAGTTTTAGGTTTTAAATACATCTCGACATCGGGCGTTTCTGTTGAGTCAATAGTTTGTACAACTCGATTAAAGCGATTGTCGTAACTTAAAATTTTTAAGTAAGAAAAACGCGAATCCTGTAAAATATCATTTAAAGTAATCATTTGTTCTCAAATTATCAAGGCCAGTCTCCAGAGATAATTGACTTTCTAGACCAATGAAACGATTGTATACGGATGGTCAAACGTATACATAAAAATTGACTATAAAAGTAAGGTATAGTCTATTTTTTGATAAGTACTTCAAAAAAGACAAGAGCTATCCTTTTGGCTTTAATATATTTTATCAAATATTGTTCATGTAGTACAACAAAATAAATTTATTTGTACAAACAACCAATGAAATTGATAAGCACGGTTGATATAATGGACTTAACTTAAGGAGGAAATAGATTTGGGATATTTAAATCAACAAGTCGGTTATCGTAAAGATTTACTAGTCAATCGATCAAAAGTTGTACATGGGAGATATGCATTAATTGAGCCGGATGGTTGCGTCATCAACCAAATACCTGGTTTTGTTAATTGCGATGTCACAATACTTGGTTCACCACTAATGGGGGCTCATTTTGTTGACTATCTTGTACATATTCATCCAAATGGATTTAACAATGGTTTTGTTGAAAAAGATTGTCAAACGTTCATGTATGTTGTGAGTGGAGAATGTGTAGTCAATGATAACCAACGGTTAACTAAAGGGGGTTACATTTATTGTCCAGTTGACAGCCCGCTGTCTTTCAGAAACGATCAAGAAGAGGACTGTGTTGCTTTTTTATACAAAAAGAAATACATACCTATAGAAGGATATGAAGCACACCAAGTTGTTGGCAACAGCAAGAATGTTGAAAAGATTCATTACGAAGGCATGACTAATGTTGAAATTCAAAACTTATTACCATCAGCTACAGATTTAGGGTTTGACATGAATTTTCATATTCTGACTTTTCAACCAGGGGCAAGCCATGGTTATATCGAAACACACGTTCAAGAACATGGAGCTCTCTTGCTAAGTGGTAAAGGCATGTATCATCTAGAAGGAGAATGGATGCCAGTACAGAAAGGTGACTATATTTTTATGGGAGCTTATTGTTTGCAAGCTTGTTATGCGGTTGGAGAAGAAGAACTGGTCTATGTTTACTCCAAAGACACCAATAGAGATATCGCGTTATGAAAGTGTCCAAAGAAGAACTCTATTCTTTAATCATGAAGAAGTTGGAAGGGGCAGGCCTTTCTAGCGAGCACGCCAAAACAACATCAGAAATTCTTGTTTGGAGTGATCTGAAAGGAATCCATTCTCATGGAGCAGTTCGTGTTGACTATTATGCAGAACGAATTGCTAAAAAAGGAATCAATGTAACGCCTCAATTTCAATATACCTCTCCAAGCAGTTCTGTGCTAATCATGGATGGTGACAATGGAATTGGTTTCGAAATCGCGAAGATTGGTATGGAAAAAGCTATTGAAATCGCAAAGAACCATGGAGTTGCTGTTGTTGGAATGAAAAGAATGAGTCATTCTGGTGCTATTGGTTATTATACAGAACTGGCAGCAAAAGAAGGACTACTGGCATTATCTTTTTGCCAGTCAGATCCAATGGTCGTTCCATATGGCGGAACAGAGCCTTATTACGGAACTAACCCAATAAGCTTTGCTGCACCAAGTGCAGATGGACGGATTGTGCTATTTGATATGGCAACAACCGTACAAGCATGGGGTAAAATTCTTGACAGAAGATCGAAAGGTCTAGATATTCCAGAAGGATGGGCAGTGGATAAAAACGGATCACCAACAACCGACCCTTATGCTGTCAATGCGTTATTACCTATTGCAGGTCCAAAAGGGTATGGCTTAATGATGATGGTAGACATCTTATCAGGGATGTTATTAGGATTGCCTTTTGGCAAACATGTTTCATCAATGTATCACGACTTAAGTTCAAATAGAGAATTAGGGCAAATGCATATCGTCTTTAATCCAGAATTCTTTACAGATAAAGATGTTTTCTTAAAGATGATGAGCCAAAGTTTAGATGAATTAAAACAACAGACACCAGCTCCTGGATTTGAAGAAGTTCAATACCCTGGAGAAGGAGGCATCAACCGTATGAATATCTATCTAAAAGAGGGAATCGATATAGCTGATTCTGTCATGGACTATTTAAAAGGAAAGACAATTCATCAAAACAAATACGATAACAAGAATCGCTTTGCGGAATAAATATGAATCTAAAAAGAGAAATTGAAAGTCGATTAGAACAACTAAATAGCTACGCACTTGATCCAAAAGGTGGATTAACAAGGCTGTTGTACACAAAAGAATGGAAAGAGACACAAGATCACCTTCGAAACGAAGCTCTTTCTAAGGGCTATGATGTTCAATACGATAGTATTGGAAACCTGTATATTACACTGCCAGGTTCTAGTGAAGAAGTTATTCTTGTTGGTTCGCACATTGATACGGTTTGCCAAGGGGGTAAACTGGATGGACAGTTTGGAATAGTTTCTGGCTTAATTGCTCTGGATTACTTAAAAAGTAAAGAAGGGCAACCAAAGAAAACGATTCGAGTTGTCTCCTTAGCAGAAGAAGAAGGTTCCAGATTTCCATACACCTTTTGGGGATCAAAGAACACAACAAACAGTGCGAACATAGAAGAAGTAGAACATCTTGTTGATAATCAAGGGGTGAACTTTATGGATGCTATGCGAAATTGTGGATTCAGTTATTCAAAAGAGAAGAATCATCTCTTCAATAATGTATCGAGTTTTTTAGAAGTTCATATCGAACAAGGACAGATATTAGAAAAAGAAAAGATTCAAATTGGTCTGGTGACAGATATTGTTGGTCAAAAACGATACAGTGTAACTGTTCAAGGACAAGCAAATCATGCAGGAACAACACCAATGCACTATCGTCAAGATGCTTTATTGGCAAGTTCAATCCTGGTTCAAAAAGTTAATGAATTGGCGCGGTCTATTTCTTCAACGATGGTAGCAACTGTAGGGAAAATGGAAATATTCCCTAACTCTAGCAATGTCGTTGCACAAGAAGTTCAATTTACAATCGATTTAAGACATACCAATGTATCTGAACTAGAAAGATATGAAAGAGAAATAAAAGAAGAGTTTGACGCAATTTCAACACAACAAGACGTCAAATACTCCATGAAGAAATACATGGATGGAAAACCCGTCAAACTTGATGAATCTCTTCTTAAAACAATCAAAGATGTTTGTAGAAAACACAACATTAGTTACAAAGAAATGATATCAGGAGCAGGACACGATGCTCAGATATTTGCACCATTGGTACAAACAGCACTTGTGTTTGTTCCAAGTATCGGTGGGATCAGCCATAATCCTAGCGAGAACACAGCCATTGAAGATTTAGAAACAGGGGTCAAAGTACTCATTGAAAGCTTAAAAAAGCTAGCGTACTAGAAAATAGGAGAAAATATGAAACGTTTAAGTAAAATATCATTAACAACACAAATACTGGTAGCATCAGTCATTGGTTTAGGATTAGGTATTGTTTTTGGGGAACAAATTGCACCAATCGGAGTTATTGGTCAAATATTTTTAAACTTAGTCATGATGAGCGTTCCGCTTGTCATCTTGGGAGCTGTCACTGAAGCAGTTGGGGGACTATCTCCTTCGGAACTTGGAAAACTAGGATTTAAAATCTTTGTTTATTTTATAGTAACTACCATTATTGCAGCTGGAATTGGTGTCTTGTTTGCTTATATTATTCGTCCAGGAGTAGGTCTAGATTTAGTCCCTGCCGAATCAGCAATCACAGGTCATAACTTATCACTCGAACAAATCATCGTAGGATTCTTCCCAAGTAACATTATCGCTTCTTTAGGAGCAGGTAACATGATGCAAGTTATTGTGTTTGCGTTGTTCTTAGGAATTGCGACATCACAATATATTCATCGTACAAATGATGATTCGTTACTAAAACTTGTTAAGACATTGAACAAAACACTTTTGACAATTATCGGAATGGTCATGAAGCTAGCTCCAATCGGGGTCCTTGCTTTATTAGCAAAAGTAGCAGGGACTACAGGATACAGTGTGTTATTTTCTTTAGGGAAGTACTTGTTTACTATTTTGTTAGGCGTCTTGCTCATTATGATTCTGTATATTATCTTCGTATCTGCTAAAGTAAAAGTAAATCCAATTGAATTAACAAAGAAAATTATCCCAATGTCTTTAATGGCAGCGACAACCACCTCTTCAGCAATGTCCTTACCAATTAAAATGAAAGATACTGTTGAAAAGTTAGGTGTATCTAATCGAATTAATGGATTAGTTAATCCACTAGGAATGGTTCTAAACAGTGCAGGACAAGCAGTCTTTTTATCCATCGCATCCATCTTCATTATTCAAATATTTAATGTTCAAGTTTCGGCAGCAGATATTGTACAAATTGTTGTTTTATCAACACTTGCTTGTATGGGAACACTAGCAGTACCAGGAGGTGCTTTAGTTATCTTTGCTTCACTCATGCCTACTTTAGGCCTACCAGTTGAAGGTGTAGCATTTATCGCTGGTGTTGACTGGTTCCGTGGAGCATTGACAACGATTCCAAACGTTGCAGGAGATGCACTCATCGCTTTAGTTATCGCAGATGAAGAGAATGAGTTTAATCGAGATGTTTTTGAAGGTAAAGTGACGGTTAGTTATGAACAAGGAACAGCATAAATGATGAAAATTTTACTTGCTAATCCAAACAGCTCAAAAGATGTAACGAACAAACTTTTAGAGACTATTCAAGATGTTCCGTTGCATGCTACTACAGAAATTATTCCGTTGACCAACCCGAAAGGGACACGGGCAATTGATTCAACCTTTGCAGATTATCAATCCGCTTGGTCGTTTCATAGAGAGATTTTAAAAGTAGTGGATGAGCAACACATCGATGCCGTTGTTGTCTGTGGTTTTGGAAATTTAGGAGTCAATGGACTCAAAGAAATGTTAGACATTCCTGTTTTAAGTATGTCAGAAACAGCAATGGTCATGGCTTATCCGTTAGCTCACAGATTCTCTGTGTTAACGACGCTGGACTCTTTTGTCCCAGCAATGGAAGACATGATTAAGATGCAAGGACTGGATGCGAAATGTGCATCCGTTCGAGCAATTGATGTCACAGTTGATGAATGTGTATCCGATCGAGAAGGAACCTTCAAGAAACTAGTGGCAAGTATTCAAGGGATTATTAAAAACGATGGTGCAGAGTTAATCGTTTTGGGTTCAGGTGGACTGAGTGGATACAATATCTTATTAGAGAAAGAACTAGGGATTGTCGTTTTGGATCCAGCGCAAATCGCTGTGAAAGTAGCAGAAATGATGGTTGAAACTGGACTTAAACATTCAAAAATTAGAAAATACAAGAAACCAAGACAACCTCTAAGCAATTACTATCAAGATTAAGGAAGGACAAACGATATGGATAAATACCGAATTTCATCGACTGGAAACTCAATCAACTATCTGCCTCAATACATTGCTGAACATCAGGGTTTTTTTGAAGAAGTTGGATTAGACGTTGAGACTAACATTCCAACGAGTTGGCCGACGGTACTTGATGAAATCAACAGTGGAGACTATCATGCAGTCTGTGGGGGGATATGGGTACCATCCATGTACCAACACCATTCAATTCATGAGTACTCCTGTTTCGCAAAAATTTCATCCAAATGCCCTTTCAAATTAGTGACACGAGAACAAGAAATAGAATTTGATTGGAAGCAACTTGAAGGAAAATCAGTCTTAGTTCCTTGTGACGGTGGAGCTAGTGGATACATTTTCTTGAAAGGAACACTAATAGACAAAGGTGTTAACACAGATAAAGTTCATTTCATTCATGATTTTGTAGATAAAATGCTTTATGATGGATTCACAAAAGGAAATCTAGGGGATTACTATTTCACCCAAGCATCAAATGCTGATCAAATTGTGTCGGAGAAAAAAGGGATTGTTGTAGCAGAAATGGCAAAGGATGGAATTGCGGTGCCATGGAGCATTTATTATTCAACAAAAGAAGTTGCAGCCGATCCTAGAAAACTCAATCATCGTTTTGCTTTAGGTATCCAAAAAGGACTTGACTGGTTACTGACACATAGCGGAAAAGATGTAGCAAATATTCTACAACAACGGTGGCCAAAAAATGATGTTAATGTCGGTATCGAAACAGTCGATCGCTTCATTAGCGAAGGGATGTGGTCCAATAGTATCGAAATAGGAAAAACAGAGTACGAAACCTATGGACGTTATCAAGTGGATGCTCGGATTATTGAAAACATTGTTGAGTTTGAATCATTAGTGGATCAATCCGTGATTGATTATGTGAGGGAGAATACACAGAATGGATCTGATAATTAAGAATGGTTTAGTGGTCACACCAACCAAAGCTGTCGTCACAGACATTGGTATCAACGAAGGAAAAATAGTTGCTATAGGTGATCATTTGGGAGATGCAGATGAAATAATCGATGCCACAAACAAAATCATTACGCCTGGCATGATTGATGCCCACGTTCATATCTCCCAACCAGGAAGAACTCAGTGGGAAGGGTACATTAGCGGAACAAGTGCTGCGGTTGCTGGAGGGGTCACATCTTTTCTAGAAATGCCGTTAAATCAACTTCCTTGTACAGAAAATGTAGAATCGTTAAAGGTAAAAGTTGAAAGTGGAACCGGGCAGTTAAAAAATGATGTGTACTTAATTAGTGCGTTAACTCCAAATAATCGAATGGATATTGAAGCAATGAATCAACAAGGGGTTGTTTCTTATAAAGCCTTTATGACCAAGTGTGGTGATTATACTCTTCCAAATGACATGCACCATGTTGAAGACTTTGACTTATTAGTTGGGATGAAGGCAATCGCAAAAACAGGAAAAGTCTTGATGATTCATGCTAAGAACGATAGTTTGGTGCAAAGCCTTACTCAACTAGCAATTGAAAATAATGTGGATAATTATATTGGTTTTGAAAAATACCGCAGTGATATTGTTGAATTAGAAGCTATTAACAGAGTTATCTTCTTCGCAAAAGAAACAGGATGTTCAGTTCATATTTGTCATGTCAGTTCAGAAAAAGCAATCGCTTTAATAAAACAAGCGAAAAACGATGGTGTCGATATTACATGTGAAACAACAACGCATTATCTAGCGTTGGATGTTACAAGTGCTAACGATATTGGAACGTTTGCGAAATGTGCACCACCAATCAGAAGCGAGGCCAACAGACACAAACTTTGGGAACATCTCATGAATGGTGATATCGATATGGTTGTATCGGATCACTCACCATGTACGATTGATCTTAAAGATAAACCATTTATGGAAGCGTGGGGTGGAATCGCAGGGTTACAAAATGTGTATGATATCTATTTCTCTCTAGCTTACCATGATTACAAAATGGACATAGTGGAGCTTGTTAATCGGGTTAGCTTGAACGTTGCGAAACGATTCAATTTAAGAAACAAAGGGTCCATTGAACTTGGTAAAGATGCAGACTTAGTGATTATTGACCCTAACAAGTCATACAACATAAGGGAAGAAAATTACTACTATAAAAATCGTTTCAGTGCTTACACGGGCATGAAGGTGAACTGCACAATTGAAAAAACAATTCTTAGAGGAAAAGTTGTTTATTGTCATCAATTAGGAGTTGTACCAAGTTTTGAAGGAAAGTTTAAATTCGTTTAGTCACAACTAAACCCTTGATATAGATCAAAAGGCTTATCAGATCCTGATAATGCCCTTTTTATCCTTTAGGGATAAATTCAAACCGACAACTTGGAACAAAAGCCAATGTAAAGGGTAACATTTCATAATAAAATGTGTTTAACTTCAAAATTAAAAATAATGAAGATAGAAAGAGAGATTAAAATGGAACAAAAGAAAACTTTTTTTCAAAAAGTTAAAGCTGCGGGGCCTGCAGCAGTCATTACATCAGCCTTTATTGGGCCAGGCACGATTACAACATCAACAATAGCAGGAGCAAATTTTGGGTATGCGTTACTGTGGTCGGTGGTTTTCTCGGGTTTTTCACTCATAGTAATTATGAATATGGCTTCACGACTAGGGATTGGTGGCCGTAAAAATATTATTGAAGGGGCAACCGATCTATTGCCTAATTCAAATGTTTGGAAAATGTTTATTGCCCTCTTTATTGCTGTAGCCATTGGTTTAACAGCGCTTGGATTTGAAGCAGGAAACATCATTGGTGCTACCACAGGACTAAGTGATATTCTAGGTATTGAAGTATGGCTAGCAGGATTAATTATTGGTATTTTATCTGCGGCAGCAATTTGGTTTAGTACTCCAAGCATTATCGAATTAATTATGAAAGCATTTGTTGCTTTAATGGGTATCATCTTCCTTGTTACCGCAATCATTGTAGGACCTGATTTGGGAGCGCTATTTGCTGGATTCATTCCTTCAGTTCCTGATGGATCATTAGTAACAACTGTAGCGCTCATTGGAACAACCATCATTGGAATTAACTTGGTGTTCCACTCAATCGCTGCAACAGACAAATGGGACAAAGAATCTGATATTGAAGATTCTAAATTTGATACAAACTTAAACGTATCCTTAGGGGTAGTAATGACTTTGGCGGTTATTATTACGACTTCTGCTGTGTTATTTGGCACAGGAACAGAAGTGAACAGTCCGATTGTGTACGCTCAAGCACTTGAACCAGTTTTAGGAACATGGGCAAGAAGTTTCGCAGCATTAGGTCTAGTTTTAGCTGGTTTATCCTCTGCAATTGCGACACCATACATGACAGGTGTTATCTTCGGTAAAGTGTTTAACTGGAAATCAGATTCTATCAACCTTAAATTAGTAGCGATGGTTGCTGTTGTCTTTGGAACAGTTCTTGCAATGCAAGGACAAAGACCAACACAAATCATTGTATTTGCTCAAGCGACTTCAGGTGTTTTCTTACCATTTATCAGTTTGCTATTTATATTAGCTGCTAATTCAAAAAAACTTGGGAAGTTCAAAAACACAACAACACAAAATGTTTTAGGATTCATTTCATTTGCAGTGACATTCTTCTTAGGAATGTGGACACTATATAACTTATTTTTCTAAAGCTAGTAAAAACTAGCTTTTCTTTGGAGGTAAAATGAAATTAAAAGTAAACAATCAACCGCCATACGACCCTTTTCAATGTTTCGTTCGTGAGAACCATGTCGCTATTGAACACACACACGAAGGAGACTTAAGTGGATTAGTCTTTGCCGCTAAAGATGTATTCGATGTCAAAGGCTCTACATACAGTAACGGTCACCCAACCTGGCTAGCGACCCATCCAGTTGCGACTGAGAATTCAATAGCGATTGATGTCTTACTCAATCATGGAGCAGATTTAGTTGGAAAAACTATTTGTGATGAGTTGTGTTATTCGATCTCTGGAGAAAACTGGCATTACGGATCACCGATTCATCCATTAGACCCAATGCGGTATGCTGGAGGTTCTAGTAGCGGAAGCGCTGTAGCTGTTTCAGGTGGATTAGCAGATTTTTCAATCGGAAGTGATTGTCTAGGATCTGTACGAGTACCAGCAAGTTACAATGGACTCTATGGAATGAGACCCAGTTATCAACGAGTTGATAATACCGGAGAGGCACCTTATTGTAAGAGTATGGATGTCTTAGGTTGGATGGCAAAAGAAGCCGATATTTTTAAAAGAGTATCAAGAGTATTATTGAAAGAAGACAAGCGACCATTTCATTTAGAAAAATTGGTGACCATGAGCGATCTTTTTAAAGGAATAGAAAAAATCAGCCTAGATGATGCTGATTGGGTTGATACATTCCGAATTGTTCAAGGATATGAAGTCTGGCAAAGCTATGGAGACTGGATTGCTGAATACAACCCTCATATCAACCCAGGACCTAAAGAACGTCTTGAATGGGCGAGTCAAATAACAGCAGAAGCATATCAACAAGCACTTCTTAGAAAAGAAGAAATTTTAATAGAAATTCGGGCTCTTTTGAGCGATGACACCATTCTAGTGATTCCAACGGCAAGTTCACCGGCAATACATCGCATGGAGGATACTCAACGGATTAATCAAATTAGGAGCGAGTCATCAAAATTGCTCTGCATCTCTCCATTGAGTAACACTCCACAAGTAACACTACCCTTTCATACTGTCGATGGTTTGCCTTTTGGAATCAGCTTCATTGGACCGGTTGGAAGTGATAATCAGCTTATTGAAAAGGCTCTTGAGCTAAAAAATACCATAGCTCGTTCATTACAGTAACTGTTTGAGGATTGTTAATTTCTAAATCAAACTCATGATCTAAATAATAAACAGTCTTTAGAGTTGAACCAGTAATTTTCTGGTTCAACTTTTTACTTTCTGCATAAGGAACATCTTGATCATTGGCGCTGTGAGCAATGAAGGTTAACGGCATTTGATTGGATGTCAAAATAGAACATTGTCGATGCTTTAAGTTCAATGTTGATTTAATTATTTCGCTCCAAATGCCTTCTTGGCGAGCATAAAGATAGAGTAACGCACGATGATATAGAGGGTCTGATGACTTCTGTTCATCGTAATATGGTAATATTTGGCTTTTTAATATTGTGGTTGGGTACTTCTTCTTCATATAAAAAGCAGGAACATCAAAATTTTCATAACCATAAAATAGGACTACTTTTTTGGGTAACTTTTCATTGGACTTATAGAGGTTTTCTAAAGTGTTAATAACCAAATAGGCACCAGCAGATCTACCCATTAGTACGTAATCTTCTTGTGAATTTTGTTTAACAAAAGTTGTACAAGCATCAAGAATTTCTTCCAAAGAAGCAGCTGGAGCAAGCGGATAATCTAAACCAATAAATTCATAGTTTAAACGATACAATTGCTCAATGTATGGTTGAGGAAAATCATTTTTGTGACCAGTTATCAGACCGCCTCCGTGAAAATAAAGCAATTTAGTTCGAGTTTTTTGCATAAGAGCACACCTTTAATGCGACATGAGTTGTCAAGAGTTGTGTGGGATCGTTTAAATCTAAGTTTAACATTTCTGTTAAACGTTCAATGCGATAACGAACTGTCTTGGGATGAATGTAGAGAAGTTCACCAGTCTTCACGAAATTTTGGCTATAGTCTAAAAAAGTCTCTAAAGTTTCAGCCAGATCTGGTTTATTATTGACGACATTGATTACGTTTTGAGGAACGAACTCCATCAGTTCGTCCATTGATTGAACATTTAAAAACAGTTTATAGAATCCTAACGTGCGATAATCCAAGATGGCAGATTGTGGATAAATTATCGACATAAATTTAATTAATTTTTCTAAAGAAACAACAGATTTATGAAAATCTGTAGTCAATGGCTCACTAATCGCTACATGTATAATACAGTTTGAATCAATCAATTCTTTGAATTCAGTCTCACCTATCAATTTGTTTTCAGGCAAATTGTAAAGAAAAATAATTTCTTGATTCTTTTTTAAAAAAGCAACATGAGGCCAGATCTGCTTAGCAACAGCAATGAGTTTTTCCATCTGATGCTCTCGATTGCATTTTTCAGAGATTAAAGAAACCATGACACACAAGTAATGGTCGAATTGATTAATGGATAAGTGATTCAATATCCGGTTTTTATCGTCAGATGACAAATTGGGATTGAATAACAAATCGAGCATGTGGTTGTTTTTTAAAAGAAATTGATCCTTTTTTAGAGCGTGTTCTATCAACAATTGATTTTGAAGAAACTCAACAGCATTTTCTATTAACATGTATTCTTTCTGAGAAACATAGCTTGGATTTTTAAAAATTGAAAACAGGTAGGGTTTATTTTCTATGTTCGGAATATAGACAGACAGAATGTCTTGAGAGGATTTATTCGGATGGTTCAGTGTTCGAACTAAATAATCGTGTTCGACAAATTTGGATTTGTCGATGCTTTGAATGGTTGCTTGTGTATAGTTGGCCGTGTTAGACAGCGTTGTAACACAGAAGTTTTCTCCTAATAATTCTAATTGAGTGTCGGTGTGTAAAAAGGATTTAAAATGTTCCAGGATTTCTTTGATGCTATAGTTTTTCAACGAAAACTGACTTAACATTCGTCGATATTCGTAGTATGAATTAAGAATTGAAGTGTTTTCGTTAATAATTGGTTGTAAAACTGCCATTACAATGTGCTCATACTTGATGTGTGGATCAATCAAAAGAAGAGGGATAGAATACTTGTTGCTGAGCTGAATCAATTGCTGAGGAACATCCTTAATTAGTCTTTGGGGTTTAATGATTAACCCGCTGATGCCAATATCTTTCATCTTTTTGTAAAAAGCTTCTAAGCCTTCTTGGTCTAAATCAACTAACGCAAAATAGCTACTTAATATGAGTTGGTGTTTTGCTCCCCAATTTTCAATGTCGCTTGCCTCAAGAATCATGACTGAAGAAACTTCATTATTGAGTCCTGCATGACCAGCTACAATTTGAGAAGCGATAAAAGAATCATCTTTCAAAATATCGACAATTTTCATATTATTTGTCCTTTCTGGATATAAAACTAGTGAAATATTAGAAATATTACTAGTGTAAGGGTAAACATAATATCCTAAAATGATTATAGCAGATAAAATTAGGAGGAACTATGTTACACACAATTATTCAAAAAAATAATTACCAAGATTCAATCAACTTAATGCTTCTGAGCTCTCACATCTCTCAATTAGATGTCGTAGAAACCAGTCAAGTCATGATGGGAACGGATGCAAACAAAGACATACTGAATGCAGCAGGTTTATTATCCGAAGAAGGGATGGCTGCATCTCCAAATGACATGATTATTGCTTATGTGTCAGACGATGAAAAAGCGAAAGAGGTTGTTTTAGCTGAAGTGAATCTCTTTTTAAATGATTTATCGGTCAAGAAAGAAAGTAATCAAACACTTGAAGCTACGGATTTAAATCAAGCGTTAGAATTATTACCTGACGCAAATGTTGCGCTCTTTTCAATTCCTGGGGAATACGGTGCCTCAGAAATGGAAAAAGCACTAAAAGCAGGTTTGCATGTTTTTTCGTTTACTGACAATATTTCGATTGAAGATGAACGAAAATTAAAAGAACTTGCATTGGAAAAAGGTTTGTTAATGATGGGACCAGACTGTGGAACAGGAATGATTTCAAATGTTCCATTAGCTTTTACCAACGTTGTTAAACCAGGGAACATTTCTATTATTGGAGCTTCAGGCACAGGCATTCAAGAAGTCATGAGTATTGTTGACATGAATGGCGGTGGAATTATTCATGCTCTAGGAACTGGTGGAAGAGATCTTAAAAATGAAATTGGTGGGATAACGGGCAAACAAGCATTGGCTACTTTAGAAAAACATGATCCTACAGATGTCATTATTGTTATTAGTAAGCCTCCAGGAAAAGAAGTGCGTGATGAAATTCTGGCTGCCCTGCAATTAAGTAGTAAGAAAGTTGTTGCGATATTCTTGGGTGAAAAACCAGAGTCACATCTTGGTAATGTTTATTTAGCACACACTCTTGAAGAAGCAGCGTTAATTGGTCTTGATTTAGCAAACAACAGAGAAGTTAAGTCAAACTATGTTGAACCAACGAAAGTTTCGTCATTTAACTCTCTACAAGGTAAAACGATTAAAGGACTGTATTCAGGCGGTACGTTAGCGTTTGAAGCAGGTATGTTACTGAGTGAAGCTTTTGGCTTAGGGCCAATTGGTTCTCATGAAGGAACTATTATTCATCAAGAGGGACATCACATTATCGACTTAGGGGATGATAAATACACTCAAGGGCGTCCTCACCCAATGATTGACCCTGAAGTTCGAGCAAAAATGATTGAAGAAGTTTCAAAAGATCCAAACGCTGGAGTTGTTTTACTAGATGTCGTTTTAGGGTATGGCTGTCATCCAAACATGGCGAATGCACTAAAACCAGCGATCGAGAAAGCAAGAGTCAACAACCCAGAGCTAGTGTTTGTTGCTTCAGTGGTAGGAACGGATTTAGATCCTCAAAATATGAATGAACAAGTTAAACTATTAGAAGAAAGTGGAGTTGTCGTAGCAGATAGTAATGCAGCAGCAGTTCGTCTTGCGCTTCAACTCTGTGGAAAAGAAACGATTGTAGACAATAAAGAAGTAAAACCATATACATCAGATATAGAGGTTAATCTACCGGAAGTCTCTTCACAAATGCTTGATCTAATTCAAACAAAACCGCGTGTTATTAATATTGGTGTTGAGTCGTTTAATGATTCCATTAAAGAAAACGGAGCTACATCTGTTCAGTTTTCTTGGAGACCTCGAGCTGGTGGAAACAAGCGAATGATTAAATTGCTTGATGCTCTTGAAAAATATGATGAAGAAATCAATCGTGCTAACTTAGAAGTCGTAAATCGTTACAAGGAAGCACAACCGTTCTTAGTGGATGTCCGCCCAGGAAAAGAGATTATTCCTGAGCTTAATACAGAACAAAAGACACTGTTGCATGCAGGGCCACCGATTCAATATCATGAAATGACGGGTCCTATGCAAGGGTCTTGTATTGGAGCTACCTTATTTGAAGGATGGGCATCGAATGAAGAGGACGCAAAGAAACTGTTAGAAAGTGGAGAAGTTCGCTTTATCCCTTGTCATCATGTTGGAGCAGTTGGTCCTATGGGTGGTATCACTTCGGCAAACTTCCCAATGCTTGTTGTTCAAAACAAACAAACCAAGAAAGAGTCGTATTGCATCATGAATGAAGGAATTGGTAAAGTTCTTCGTTTCGGTGCTTATTCTCAAGAAGTGGTTGACCGACTTACTTGGATGAAAGAAGTGTTAGGACCAACGTTGTCCAAAGCACTAAGAACTCTTGAAGATGGTTTAAATCTAAACGTGATTATTGCTAGAGCGATAACCATGGGGGACGAGTTCCATCAAAGAAACATTGCGGCATCTTTGATTTTCTTAAAAGAGATGGCTCCAATTATTGTGGATTTAGAAATCGATCCTCAACATAAACATGATGTCATTGATTTCTTAGCAAAAACGGACCAATTCTTCTTGAACATTATGATGGCTACAGGCAAATCAATGGCTGACTATGCTCGAGATAACACGAAGGGTACGATTGTCACAACGATGACTCGTAATGGAAAAGACTTTGGTATTCGTATTGCTGAATGCAACGATGAATGGTTTACAGCTCCAGTTAACACACCAAAAGGATTATATTTTACAGGATATACAGAAGAAGATGGTAACAAAGACATTGGGGATTCTGCAATCACTGAAACAGTTGGAGTCGGTGGTATGTCAATGATTGCTGCTCCAGGGGTAACTCGTTTTGTTGGAGCAGGTGGATTTGAAGATGCTTTAGAAACCAGCAACGAAATGCAAAAGATTGTCATTACTAATAACCCGAACTGGAGTATTCCAACTTGGGATTTCAAAGGGGCACCACTCGGAATTGATATTCGTAAGGTTGTTGAAACTCAAATTACACCGATTATCAATACTGGAATTGCTCATAAAGTAGCAGGAATGGGCCAAGTTGGTGCAGGAACTGTCCGTGCTCCATTAGCATGTTTTGAAAAGGCATTAGAAGCATATGCAAAAACTAAGGGTATCTACCTCGACTAGTAGTCACTATTTCCATGAACAACTAAAAAAGAGTGGGCTGTATCAAGTCCACTCTATTTTCAATAGTAGTTTTAATATCGTTAATCAAGAGATGACATTTTTAAATATCAATCAGAATCTTGAAACACTGAGTGCTATTGGTTTAATGATAGAGAAAGATGTCTTTCAAAAGATATTAAAGGCTATTAAGGTTAATGATATTGTTAAACTTGATAACAACAAAATTATCTTTTATACCTCATCTAATCCACTTCTTCTTGAGTTGGTAACTATCGATCTCTTTAATCCATATCCTATAACTGTTAATCCAATGGTATTTAGTCATCTACTAAATTTAAATAATCTTCAGTATGATCCATTATTAAACAATAGAGAATTAACGTTTCAACAACGAGTCGGAAGAGGAACGGGTTTTACTCCGTCGGGAGATGATTTTAATTGGGGTTACATGATGATTCTTAGTCTTTTCAACCAACAGTTACCTTCCTTAGTAATTACGAAAACAACATTGATTTCTCAAAGTATCTACGACCGTCTTTACCAAGAACAATGGGGTTGGATATATGTGCAACTTTTTCAGTCTTCAATACCACAAATCCAGATTGACTCATTAATGACTTATGGACACACATCTGGTCAAGACACTTTGTTTGGAATGAAGTGCGCACTAGAGGACTTAAAAAACAGGAAATAGATGTTTAGACTCTGTTTATTCTGAACATTACAAGCAGTTTTTGTGGGAAAAAACCTAAAGTTTCATCAAATTAAACGATATCAAAGGCTAATTGTTCGACATCATTGCCACTTTCCTCACACAATCATTTTATTGTAATTTGTGATCAATTATCTAAAAGAAATTATTATGTATCGTGATCGATTTATAGACTGTATTCTACAGTATAAGCTCCATGAAGAAACAAGTAAACTCATTGATGGTTCTGAGTTAGCACCATGCATCGACATCAACTTAATCCATTGAATAAGTTGATTTCTATTCTGTTTGTATGGAATATGAACCTATGATTTTAGGTCGATGTCCAATTTGAATCCATGAGTTGGTTGACAACTGAAAAGTCATTTCCAACATACTAGCTCAAATATTCTTCATAATTCAGTATATATTGCACTAATTGGTATTGACTTGATATAAATGAATGGTAACAAAGAAGAATAGACAAAAAATATCTTTCTTTGCTATAGTATTTCTCAGGAAATAAAGACTATTTATTTCGATGGGCATCAATAGTCTTTGTCATTGATTATGTGCTGTATATTTATTATATAAAAACTTTCAAAATAGGGACTTGGATTTTACTTCAACAAAAAAGATGATTAATCAATTGATATATCATCTTTTTTTGATTATTCATAAAGAAGCATCAACTTAGTGTCAGAAATTTAGATTAAGTTAAACTTCTTGAAAGCGTGGTAGATTCCACCATCCGCTGGATCAAAAGTAATGTAATCTGCTACTTTTTTAAGGTTTGGATGAGCATTGCCCATCGCAATACCAATACCAGCATCCCTAACCATTGGATAGTCATTCATTGAATCACCAATCGCAATCGCATCTTGCATGTCCCCACCAAAGTGCTCTAGAACAACCCTGACACCATGGGCTTTATCGATTCCTCTAGTAATTATTTCTGCACTCTTTTAGTAATTAATAAACTCAAATTTGTTATCGAATTCTTTTTCTAAACGAAGAATATCATCCAGCGAATCCGCAAAAAGAGAAATTTTGTTAATGTCTTGAGGGTTTTCAAAATAATCACTCATTGGATAAACCATGTTCTCTTGAATCATGTGACGTCTAACTTGAGGTTCCATGTTGTTTTTATGGTTTTCAAGACGTTTTCTAAAGTTCTCTAATGCTTGTTTATTGTAGTAAGAGTATTCAGAGCCTTCAAGAACATAACCAATGGCGTGCTTCTCAAAAAGTTCAATACTTTTTAAGATGTCTTCTTTAGACAAAATGTTCTCATAAATGACGTCATCATTTATCTGAACATAGCCTCCTGCCGCAAAAACATAGCCATCAAACGGAAAGAACTTTAGGAGTTCATCAACAGCTGATTTAACACGTCCAGTGTTAATAAAAACTTTGTGTCCGTTTTTTCGTGCAATGTCGATTGCTTCAAGTGCGCTCTTTGGAACACCTTTTGTATACGATAGTAATGTACCATCGATGTCAATAAAAATATATTTTGTAGTCATATGCCATCCTTTCTCTTTGGGTATTATATCCTAAATTGGTTTGATAAACAAAGAAAGTGAGTAATCTTCACTGACAATTAAAAAACTGTAGAAAATTCTACAGTTTATTGTTTTACATACTCAACAAAAGCATTCACTGTTTGTTGTACAAAACCTAAAGTAATTGGATCTAGATTAAGCGATCCATCTTCATTGACTTTGGTATGAACAGATGAAATGGTTGCTCGTGGTTGAGATAGAACATTGACTCCCATGAAAGCCAAGATTGAACGTAAATGTTCTTGAGCAGTAATCGTCCCAGAGATACCCATTGTAGCTCCCATGACAACTGCTTTTTTACCAGCTAATACGCGTAAGCCGTCTTTGTTAGCTGGACGGCTCACCCAATCAATAACATTCTTCAACACCCCAGATAAACTTTGGTTGTACTCCGGTGTGATAAAGAGGACTCCATCTGCTTCTAAAATTTGGTCTCTTACTTTTGAGACAGAAGCAGGAGTAGGCCATTCATGATCTTCATTAAATAAAGGCACTTCAGTATAATCAATTTCTTCCAGAGTAACTCCTTCTGGTAAGAGTGTTTTGACTAAATTTAATAATCGACGGTTGTAAGAATCTTTACGTAAGCTTCCTACTAAACCAACTAATTTTATTTGTGACATTGTTATCTCCTTTTTTATCATAACAGTTACTAATATAGTGAAGATTGATAATAAAATCAAAACATATGCCCATGCCCACTTTCTCTTGACAGACTCAGGAATAATCGTATAATATATTTGAACACTTGAACAAACATTCAAGTGAAGAGGTGAACATGGAAGCTTTTGAAACAGTTAAAAACTTATCTGATTTATTTAAAGTGCTTGGAGACACGACACGACTTAGAATCTTAGAAGTTTTAACAGAAGGTGAACTCGCGGTAGGTGAGATTGCAGACCAACTACAAATGACGACTTCTGCCATTTCTCATCAACTACGACTCTTAAAATCGAATAAACTCGTTAAGAATCGACGAGATGGTAAAAATATTTTGTATTCACTAGATGATCAACATGTGTTAGAAATATTGACTATTGGACTAGAGCATGTGAAGGAGTAACTATGTCAAAAACAGTAAAAATTAGCATGGAAGTAAAAAACTTAGACTGTGCCAATTGTGCCCTAAAAATAGAAAACGAAATCAGTCAATTGGATGGAGTACAACTTGTTAGTCTCAATCTCATGAGCGATACATTAAAGATAATCTTGGATGAGAAGAAAAAAACAGAAATTCTCAAACAATCACAACTCATTGCTGATAGAGTTGAACCAGGTACCAAGTTTATTAGCCGTGAAGAAACAGATCACCAGGAATCTAAAGTTGACATTGAATTAATCAAATTGCTTGTGTCGATTTCTTTATTTATTTTAGGTATCTTCACCAATGGAAATCTACAATTATCATTTTTTGTTGCCTCATATTTAATCAGTGGTTATAAAGTTCTATTGACCGCTCTTAAAAATTTAAAAAGTGGAGTAATTTTTGATGAAAACTTTTTAATGAGTATCGCAACAATGGGTGCCTTCAGTATTGGTGAACCTTTAGAAGCTGCAGCCGTCATGGTGTTCTATAATGTTGGCGAATACTTACAACACAAAGCAGTTACACGTTCGAAAAAGAATATCCTGGACTTATTAGACAATCGAAACATGGTAATCCATCGCTTAGAGAACGGTGTTCTTCAAGACATCGATTTAAACGATGTTCAAGTTGATGATGTCTTAGAGATAAGAGTTGGAGAAAAAATACCAGTCGATGGATATATTATCCAATCAGAAACATCGCTGGATACCAAAGCAATCACTGGTGAAAGCCTACCAGTTTATGTTCAGCCAGATTCTTATGTAGTCTCTGGTTCAATTAATCTAGATCGTGTTGTGTTAATGAAAGCATCAACTACTTATCAAAATAGTACTACGGCACAAATAGTAGAAGCGATGAAAGAAGCTAGTGACAAACGGGCGGATACCGAAAAAATGATTGGAAAATTTGCGAGAATATATACTCCCATCGTTGTTTTAATTGCGACAATTATTGCTTAGGTATTTCCGTTACTCTTTAAAGCTGTTTCATCCTCTGAATGGATTTATCGAAGTCTTGTCTTTTTGGTCGCATCGTGTCCATGTGCACTAGTGGTCTCTGTTCCATTAACCTATTTTAGTGGTTTAGGAAAAGCCTCTAGATCAGGGATTCTGATTAAGTCAGCCCAAGTCTTTGATGAAGTCGTCAAACTAAAGGCTATTTATTTTGACAAAACAGGAACAGTCACC